>PIVQ01000143.1 GCA_003354055.1 Desulfobacteraceae bacterium
TTTACCGGAGTTCCCCCCTTTGAGAAGGTCAGTAACTGGTGGGTTAACGACCTTGCCCGATCCGAAGATTTTAAGGCTTTTGACAAAAACCCGTCTACTTTTTCGTCAGTGGTATATTTTCTGGCCAGGTCTATATATCCGAAAATACCGCTCAGGTAATTGTTAAAATCATGGGCAATGCCCCCTGCTAGAGTCCCTAAGGATTCCATTTTCTGTGCCTGTTCATACTGAGCCTCCAGATTTTTTTTCTCACTAATGTCAGTGATATTCACAACCAGCCCGTATATGGCATCACTATCATCTTTGATTACAGCCGCACTGAGAATAATATCCAAAATTCGTTTATTTTTTGTCATCCGTTTGGTTTCAAAGGAAAGGGGCCTGGCAGTTTCAAATATTTTCCGAATTTTTTCCTTGGATAGAACCGCTTCATCCTCCGGGACAAATGGTATTTTCCGGCCTTTGACTTCCTCAAAAGTCCATCCGAACACCTGGGTAAAGGCAGGGTTTACATACAGGGGATACCCATCAAGATCATACAATACCATGGGGTCCGGATTGGCCTCCAGGATTGCACGAAGCTGGTGCTCGCTCTCCTGAAGTGCCCTTTCCGCCTCCTTTTTCCGGGTAACGTCTCGGGTGATACCCTCTATCCCTGCGATGTCACCCTGGTGATCCCGATAAAAATGGGCATTTGTGGATGCCCACCACCTAGTACCGTCCTTTTTTGTAAGCAGGGCTTCAAAATTTTTCACATACCCATTGGCTTTGAGTTGATCCAAAAATCCCTGTCTTTCTATAGGATTTTCATAAATCTCCTCGGCCATCTTCATACCAACGGCCTCACTCACCGAATACCCGGACAAGTTTAAAACAGAGGGGGAAACAAAGACAATGCGGCCGTCCAAATCCGTCCTGTACAAAAGATCGGGAGAACTGTCCACCACAATCCGGTATTTTTCCTCACTTTCATTTAGTCGTTGCCGCACCGATATCAATTGCTTGAGTTCCCTTTGAAGCAAAAAGAAAATCAACAGGGCTGTAATCAATACAAAAATCCAGCCCTTGACTGTCTGAATCCTTGTCAGTAAATGGGAGTCGGTAATTATAAAATAAAGGAACTGATCGGAAAAAAGAATCCAGGCACCTGAAAACGCAAAGTATATCAACGCGATTTTTAATGCAGATTTTTTGTCCGGCGTTAAAAAGGAATGGCCTCCCATGCACCTGCCTCCTGTTCTGTGAGCAAAAAAAGAATAATGCCCGTTATCTTCTGTTCAACGGCCATACTTTACGGTGTCAGGTTTTATAGCAAATCGCAAAATTTTGTTTTTTTAGGTACTATAACTGTACAGGTCAAAAATCACAGAACAGGCATGGAAAATGGTGATGTCCTTCTAGTCCGGACACCTTTATAATTTTTTAAGTATACGCCCCGCCACCGGCTCAAGTCAAGCCAGCCTGTTCGGCAGCAGCAATTCTCAATATAGAATCATATGGACCCGAATCGACCACGAGGATCAAGGAGCTATCCTAAAAAAGCGAGAAAAGAAAAAGCTGTACAAGCGTTAAGCTGCACGGAAATATTCCATATTTGATCATGAATTCTAGTCATCGAAACAAACCGGGTTAGAGCTTGAATATCATCAAAAAAAGTTTGCCGACTATGAAGTTCATCCCGAACCAATTTATATTATTTTTCGCTTTTTCAAGCACGGCTCAGCCGATGCATTTTTCCTGTTGGATTTTAGCAATCAGGAGAGAAGCCCCCCGCATTCAGGAAATTCCTCTTGAACGCCTTGTTAAGCCCCTACGGCTTTCATTAGCTCAAAGAACGCATCTGGCGAGCTGGTTTTAAATAACGTATACCATGCTTCAAGCACGTCGGTTTTATAGAGATGAATTTCTTTAAATATTTCCCGGGCAAACTCTAAAGAGGCAGTTCCGGAGGCGGTAATAACACCTTTGTCACTAACGGATAAAGCATCTACATAATGTTCGCCGCCTTGATAATGAGAATTTAAAAGGTAGTCTTTTGAATTGCTTGTATGCTGAATAGAATCAAACAGTCCAATTTTTGCAAGCCCAAGGGTTGCGCCACAAATGGCTGCCACCTTAATTTTATTTTTGTGAAACTCTTTTGCAAGCAGCGTAGCGTTTTGATTGCCACCGTCATCCCAGCTTTTTCCTCCTGGAAGTATTAACATCTCAGCATCCGAAAACGATACCTCATCCAAGCTAAGGTCTGGTGTAATTTGAAGCCCGCCAATTGTACGAATAGGTTTTCCGTCAATACTGAACGTTTTTAACTGATACTTATCGGGATTAACCTGCATCATAGGATTGTTGATTCCAGCAGTAATATACCCTATTTCCCAATCGGCAAGAGTGTCGAATAAAATAGATAATTCTTTTTGGAGGATTTCATAGGTCTCCTCACAATATGTATGGAACTTTTGTGTGCACTTTTTCATTTTCGAGACAGCTATTGTTAATTTTTCGACATCCAGATTTTTCGACATTTCATTAGCCCAAATTGTTTGTCTTCTCTTTACTTCTTCCATTGTTTCTTTACCAAGCGCTGACAGCGAACACAATTTGGCCCGGCGATGAGCAGGATTATCTGCGGTATCAATAAAACCATCCTTGATGAGCCGATTGGTTATTCTCTGCACATTCTGGCGAGACAACCCCATCCTCCTGGCAAAAAGTAACTATCGACAAGTTGTAACAGGAGCCGATCTCAAATCCCCGGGATTCATCACGCCGCCCCAGATGTACGGTGTATGCCCCCTTATGGTCTGTCTTCGTCTCCGTCAGGGGGCAGCGGTTTCAGATCATCGTAGAGTGCGTCAAGTTCTATGCCGAAATTCGTTTTTAATGCATCAAGGTAGGCCGGGCTGTCCGGCAGCGTCTGCACCTCTTCCCTGCCGTTGGCGGTGATTTTCAATGTCCGGTCCAGCAATGTGATGCCTCCTCCGGGAAGGGGACACCCGGCAACACGGGAAAATGTAAAAAATGTATCAGGGCTGGTAGATGTATAATGGTTTCCGTATGCAATATCCGCGGGACATACATAGCCCAGATCAAAACTGTAGAGGTCTTTCCATTCACCGTCCTCAAGAGCCTGTAACATGGTGCCGAAATGTCCCCCGTCCGTCAGCCGTATGGTCTGTCCATCCTTTGTGACAGGGCTGTCCAATTCCATGGGAATGGGCATGCGGGGTGAGTTCCCCCCAAACCCCACATCTGCCAGCCAATCCCTGCCGTCAATGGAAATCAGCTCCAGCTGGTGTCCGCGGCCCGAGGGAGTCCCAGTCACATGGACGCGCGCCAGCAGGGCCCGGGCCTTGAATCCCAAAGCCTTAAGTGCTTGCAAAAACAAACCGTTCAACTCAAAACAGTAGCCCCCTCTTTTTTTAAGGACAAGCTTATTGAAAACGGCCTGTGGGGTAAGATCGATGCCCCTTCCTAAGAGAATATCAAAATTTTCAAACGGAATGGCGTGGAAATGAGCATTATGCAGGCTTGCCAATGTGTCCGGGGACACATCAATCGCACCGCTGAAATTGATGCGGTGCAGGTACGCTTCTAAATCGAATTCATAGGAATCCATATTTATATCTCCTTTAAGCCTTTAAACCGTTGAGATATATTCCCAACAGCTCCTTAACATCTTGTTCAATGCTTTCTTCCACCTCTGAAAAAATCCGGTGGACCAGGAGTATATTCCTGGTCTCGCTGTTCAAGCTGTTCAAGCTGTTCTCGCCGTTCTCGCCGGTATCATGCCCTGGCCAGAACCAGCGCATCCACCCGGTCCGCCCCTGCTTTCAATAAAGTTTTTGCCGCTGCATTACAGGTCGAGCCTGTTGTATAGACATCATCGATCAGCAGGACGGATTTGCCCTTCAAGGCGTTCTTTTGTTTCCACTCAAAAGCCTGCTTTAAATTTTTCTTTCTTTCGCCGGGATCAAGTCCGGTCTGGCTGGGAGTAGCTTTAATCCGGACAAGTCCATGAATATCAATGGTCCAGGATGGCAATTTTCCTTTATTTTTCCTGTACAGAGATACAAAATTGCGAACCAGGAAAAAGGATTGGTTGAATCCGCGTTTCCTTGCCTTTTGGAAATGGAGAGGAATGGGCAGGATAAGATCAATTTTTTTGTCTGAAAAATAAACATCAAAGGCGTCAAACATATGGGTTTCAAAAGGCCTGGCCAGACAGAGCCTGGACTGGTATTTGAACAGGCCGAGTCCTTCCCGGACCACCCCTTTATATTCAAAGGCCGCCCTGACCTGGCCCAGAGGCGGCATCCCTTTCAGACAACCCTCACAAAGGTGGGATTCCCCTATACGGGCTTCAAATACCTGTCCGCAGCAGGTGCAGAAGGGCGGATAAAAAAAAGGGAGAACCTTGCCCATGCACTCTGGACAATAACAGGATGACAGAGGAGTTCCCCTCTCTTTATTCAGTATAGTTCCGCATTTGAGACATTTACCCGGAAATACCAGGGTCTGGAGTTCATTGCCAATGGATTTGAAAAGATTGAACATAGTGCCCCCTTAGCCTAATGGACAGGGCTTTATTCAATATCTATTTACTCAGTAGCTGACCAAAACCCCGTGCTTGGATGAAAACTTGCCCATATGCAAGGCGCAAGGAAGTCTGAAACCGGAGTGTACTCTTGTACATGAGGCCCGATTTTATAATTTGGCAGACTTTTGCAGCAACGCGGCAGATGGGTGAGTTTTCGTTCAAGCACTACTTAGCAACCTCTGACGTTTGGCCTCATACATGGCAATGCCGCCGGCCACAGAGGCATTCAACGAATTGATCTTTCCAGAAATGGGAATGGACAGGATAAAATCACACTCTTTTCTGACCCCCGGACGGATCCCCTTGTGTTCCCCTCCCACCACAAGTGCCAGGTTGCCGGTAAGATCAGCTTCAAACAGGCCTTTGTCTCCGCCGGCATCCAGACCGGAAATCCAGGCGCCATCTTTCTTGAGATCCCGCATCAGGGATGAAAGATTGGTGGCCAGGAAAATATCAGCGTGTTCCATTGCCCCGGCGGAACTTCTGGAGACCCCGGGCGAAGGAAGGGCAGAACGGTCCTTGGGGATGACAATATAATCCACATCCGCGCACAGAGCCGTCCGGATCAGGGCTCCAAGGTTATGGGGATCTTCAACACTTTCCACAATAAGAATAAAAAACGGGGTTTCCCGCTTTCGCAGCGCAGCCCAGATATCAGCAACACCTCTTGCTGGGAATGCAGACACCCTTGCACCGATGCCCTGGTGATTCCCGCCAAAAGCCAATCGTTCCAGAGTTTCGGAGGATACGTTCTGAATAGGAATACCCTTTTCGGAGGCAAGCTGAGCCACTTTCTCTACCCTGGGGTCAGACCGTTTGTCGGACAGAAGAATGGATTCAAATTGCCGCCGGCCGGCCCGTAAGGCCTCATACACAGAGTGGAATCCAAACAGAACTTCATTTTTACCAGAGCCGGTTTTACCTTTTTCGGGTCTGTTCTTTTTCCCCTGCTGTGCCGGTCCCTGTTTTAAGTTTTTTTGTTTCAAAGGTTTCTGTTTCAAAGATTTATTTTTCCTGGACTGGCCCATCAATCAGCTCCCTTTCTCCCCTGCAAAAATCCGGCAGAGATCGCTAACAGCATCATCCAAATTATCATTGACCACCACATGGTCATAAAAAGAGCGCTGTTCCATTTCATCCCTGGCATTATCCAGGCGCCTCTGGATCACCTCATCACTGTCCGTTTCCCGGGCCTTGAGACGTTTTTCAAGGATCTCCAGAGAAGGAGGCATGATGAAGACAGAGACCAGTGCAAATCGGGAATCCATTATCTGGCGGCCGCCCTGGACGTCAATATCCAGAATGATGCTTTTTCCTTCTTTGCGCTGTTCATCCACAAAGGCTCGGGATGTGCCGTAAAAATTCCCGTGGACCTTTGCCCATTCCAGCATCAAGCCAGCGTCAATCAGATTCTGGAATTCGTCCGAATCCGTAAAAAAATAGTCTTTGCCGTGGATTTCCCCTTTACGGGGCGGCCGGGTGGTGTGTGAAATGGAATAGGACAATTCAGCAAACCGCGCCAATACCTCACGGACCAAAGTGGTCTTTCCTGCACCTGACGGAGCGGAAACCACAAAAAGTTTTCCAAAGTTGCCCATGCTACTTGCCCTTTGCCCCCTCTTCGTCTTCAGCCTGTACCAGGGCTTCGAACCTGGAAGATACGGTTTCCGCCTGGATGGCTGACAGAATCACATGATTGGAATCCGTGACAATGACGGCACGGGTTTTTCTGCCGTGGGTAACGTCAATAAGCCGTCTGTCGTCCCGGGCGTCATCCTTTACCCGTTTCATGGGGGAAGAGTTGGGAGATAAAATCGCCACGACCCGATCCGCCACAACGGTGTTGCCAAAACCGATGTTTAAAAGAAGCTGCTCCATATTTTTCCTTTAATTTTTAAGGTCCCTATTCAATATTCTGAACCTGTTCTCTGATTCTTTCCAGTTCGGATTTCAGATCCACAACTCCGTGTGACAATTTAGCATTACCGGCCTTGGATCCTATGGTATTGAACTCTCTGTTGAACTCCTGGATCAGGAAGTTAAGCTTTCTGCCCTGGGACTCTTCGGCATCCATGATTTCCCGGAACATCTTCAGATGGCTGTGGATCCGGACGATTTCTTCTGACACATCACTTTTATCCGCCAGGATGGCTACTTCCTGGGCCAGGCGAATGGGATCAATCTGTTCGGCATCCGCAGTCAATTTAGCCAACCGCTCTTCAAGTCTGGTTTTATACGTCTCAGGAACAGATGCTGCCTGGGTTTCAATATCCTTCATCTGCCCTTCAATCCAGTCCAGACGGTTATTTAGGTCCTGAAACAGGTTTTCTCCCTCTTGTTTCCGCATCTGGTCAAGATCCTTTGCCGCAATCTGCGCCGCTTCGCAGAGGACCTGTTTCAACAGTGCCTCATCCAATTGCTTTTTGGCAGCCACAATAATCTGTCTGGCGCCGAGAATAGTATCCAGGGGGATGTCTGCGGGCAAAGCCAGGGTCTCCTGGACCTGTTTTACGGCCTTAAAATAGGAACGGGCCTTCACCTCATCAACCACAAACAGATCCTGCTCTTCTGAGGTATCAGTCAGATTCATCCGGATTTCAATACGGCCCCGGCTGTGAAACTGCCCCATGATTTTCTTGATATCTTCTTCAAAGGGCTGGCAGGACTCAGGCAGATGAATTGAAAAATCCAGATACCTTGAATTATAGGAACGCACAGTCAAATCGACGGTGAGGGCATCCCGGGTACAGGATGCCTTGGCAAAAGCGGTCATGCTTTTAATCATAGGGTTTTCCTTTTATGTAACTTAAGATCCAGACGATATTTTTCTCTGACCTGGCCCAGGAAGTGAAAAACAGCATCCGAGGCATAATCCGGATAGGTCCACTCCAGGGTTTTAAACCCCTGCTTGCTCCACATCAGGGTCAGGTCAGCATAAATTTGGCTCCCGATGTAAACCCTGTGAGAATAGTCTTTTCCCGTGGCCAGAATAAATCTTGAGGCCAGCAGATATCCCGGGTCTATATTAATCTGGCGCTGGCCCTGTTCAAGATGAACATTTTCAATCTTGTTCGTCTTAAGTTTGATGGATGCTAAGTCGTCCTGTTCTATTAAGGGTTTGAACGCAACGAGTCTGCGAAACAGGGGGGCACCCATCTCTTTATAGTAATAGTCGGTAAAATTAAAATCAAGCCATTTGGACATGATATCCACAGGCCCGCCGATCTTTTCCAAATCGGTAAAGATACGGTCAAAACTCCCCTTGTCTTTCATAAAGACGGAGATGACCAATTTGGCCGGATCCGGTGGTTTGGGTGTACTCATCTATCACTATCCTTTAACAGGTTTAGCTTCTTCAATGAGCATAATGGGAATATCATCCCGAATTTCATAAAGCAGGGCGCAGGCGTCACATACCAGTCCGTCTTCTTTTTCCGTTAGAACAACATCCCCTTTGCACTTGGGGCAGACCAGTATCTCAAGCAACTCTTTGGAAACTGCCATGACATTACTCCTTTTGAATTTATGCAGTTACAGAGGCTGACATAGTTTTACCGTTTGTCTTGACCGTCTGCATGGATTGTAATTTGTAGTAGGCCCCTTTTTGGGCCATGAGTTCTTCATGGGTGCCCTGTTCTGCAATGGCACCGTTTTTCAATAGAATAATTCTTGAGGCATAATCAATGGTAGACAGCCTGTGGGCAATAACAAATGAGGTTCTGCCCTTCATCAGATTCTCCAGCGCCTTTTGTACCACTTTTTCCGCCTGGGAATCCAGCGCAGATGTGGCCTCGTCCAGAATCAGGACAGGAGAGTTCTTGATTAAAGCCCTGGCGATGCAGAGCCGCTGTTTTTCTCCACCGGAGAGCCTGGATCCCAGTTCACCGATCACCGTGTCATACCCATTAGGAAAACCTGATATAAAATCATGGGCAAAGGCTGCTTTGGCGGCCTCTTCTATCTCCCGTTCCGTGGCATCCATTTTTCCGTACCTAATGTTTTCCCGTACGGTTTCATTAAAGAGAATCGGCTCCTGGGTCACAATGGAGATATGGGATCTTAACGACTCAATGGACAAATCTCTGACATCATGACCGGCAATGGTCACCCGCCCCCCTGTCACATCGTAGAGTCTGGGGATCAGATTCACAAGAGAGGTTTTACCGCCCCCACTCATTCCCACAAGGGCCAAAACCTCACCCGGGGCCACAGAAAGATTGATCTTATCCAGTGCAATACCCTCTTTGGGGCCATAGCTGAAGCTCACATTCTCAAAATTCACGTTGCAAACCGCGTCATCAAGAACATGGGCATCCTCTTTTTCCCGGATCGTGGTTTCCTCTTCAAGGATGTCAAAAACCCTGGATGCGGCAGCTATGCCTTCCTGAATGGTGTTGTTGAGCAGTGATAATTTTTTTACCGGATCATAGAGCATCATTACGGCGGTCAGGAAGGAAAAGAAAACCCCAGGTGTGGAGGTACCGTTAATGACCCGCATCCCGCCAAACCAGATGATAAATGCGATACCTAATCCACCGAGAAACTCCATCACGGGAGAAGACAATGCTCTGGCAATGACTTTTTTCATCTCAAGGGTAAAAAGCGTTTTTGTTTTCTCTTTGAACCTCTTTTTTTCGAAATCCTGAAGATTGAAGATCTTTATTATTTTGGCACCGGAAAAGGTTTCATGAAGAAAGGCATTCAAATCTGCCATAGTTATCTGAGTACCGGTAGAATAACGCCTGACCCGACGGCCAAATATTAAAATCGGATAAAAGGCCAGAGGCAAAACGACAAAGGCCCCAAGGGCCAGTTGCCAGTCACGGTAAAAAATAACGCACAAAAAGGCGATAACGGAAAAGAAGTCCCGAAACAGATTGATAACAGCGGTTGAGACCATACCTTTGACGATATTCACATCATTGGTGATCCTTGACATGAGTGCCCCGGTTTTTTCCTTGTGTATAAAGGCAAGGGGAAGATCTGTGATTTTTTCATAAAGACCATCTCTGAAATACCGAATGATTTTCTCCCCGATATAATTCATCAGATATTCAGAGCCATAAGAGCCCACCCCTTTTAGGAAGAAAACCAGAATGGCAAGGCCGGGTATCAACAGGAGCATGTCCCTATTTTTGGCAATAAAGATATCATCCATTACCGGCTTGACAAGCAGTGCCATGGCACCGTTGGTACCGGCCACCACCACCATGCACAGGGCCGCCAATGCCAATATTTTCCAGTACCCGGATACCAATTCTATAATCTTTTTTCGACGGTCTTTGGATAGTCCGGCTTTTTTTATTTCCATGGGGTATTGTATCGCTTTCTTTTTATCTGCTTTTATATTTAGGATCCAAGTATTGTCAATCTGTTAAAAACATGAGACCATAACGCCCCATGACAAAGTGTGCATTTATACCCAATTTTTTAAGATTTTACAATATCCTCTGGCAAACAGCCCTGCCTTTTTTAAAACGGAACCAACGGCTTAATTCCTCATTTGAAAAACGGGTGCAGACCGATCATCTGAATCCGGCCGATATATGGATTCAGGCAGCTTCCGCAGGAGAGGCCTTTCTGGCCCTCTCAATTCTGCATACCCTTGAACCGCAACAGCCTTGCCGGATCCTTGTGACCACCACCACGGATCAGGGATTGGAAATTCTGGAGAACGGAATAAACCGCCATTTAGTTCATAACAATATCCAGATAACCCTGGACCGGTTTCCCTTTGATATTCCGGGCACTGTATCCAGCGCTGTCCGACGGGTTAATCCCAAGGTCATGGTCCTGCTGGAAACAGAACTCTGGCCGGCCCATCTCCATGCCCTGAAAGAGAATAACACCCGGATTCTTATTCTCAATGCCAGGCTGTCCGCCCGGAGTGGACGGCACTACAGCGCCACACGTTTTCTTTGGAAATGTCTGGCCCCGGACCTTATCCTGGCCACCTCGAAACAGGATGCCGGGCGTTATGCCCGGATGTTTACAGACACCCGGATCAGCACCATGGAGAATATCAAATTCGATATCATGGATACCGGTATAGCTGACCATGAGCTATCAGATCTTGATACCCTTTTTCCCAAAGAGATCCCCCTGTCCATCCTGGCATCTGTCCGCAGACAGGAGGAACCTTATATGATGGAACTGCTCAAGAAACTTAAAACGGAATGTCCCACACAGATCATCGCCATATTCCCCAGGCATATGCACAGGATAGCCCCCATATCCAAACAACTTAAAAAACAGGGGATAAAATTTCAATTAAGATCTCAACAAACCGGCCCTGTGACAGCCCCCACCATCATCCTCTGGGATCAATTCGGAGAGCTGCGCAAAGCTTACGCCCATGCATCAACCGTATTTGTGGGCGGCAGCCTGAAACCCTTAGGCGGCCAGAACTTTATTGAACCGGCTGTCTTAGGCATTCCCACAGTGACCGGTCCCTTTTGGGATGATTTTATCTGGGTGGGTAAAGACATTTTTGACCAGGGCATTGTCAACCAGTGCAGGAATTGGCAAGCTGTGGCCGACACCATGTTAGACCATCTAAAAACACCCAAGGACATCTCGGACCGCAGACATCAGGCCAAAAAATATGTTCAAGAGCACAGAGGTGGATCCGAATCTGCCTGCAGCGCCATTCTTAAGGCCATGGACTCCTAAGGATCGGCTCCCAAATTACTTGATCTTTTATTTTCAAAATACCCAGTCTTTTAAGGGGTTTTGGAAACAATTTAGATCAAGTAATTTTGTAACGATTCCTAAGCTTCAGAGATTAAAAAGGCTATGGCCTCATCCTTCTCATCCATTGAAAATCCTTTCATTTCAATGTTCCTGAACAGCTTGCCTTCCAGGTCGATCAAACGAGGAATCCATTTTTTATCAGCCACCACAGCAATCCGGCCAAAGTTTGACAGGCCCACATCCAGAAAAAATTTCAACTTCTCACCCATGGCTTCCAGCTCCACACCGCCAATACTTGTGATTTCCTGATAGAGATTGATCTTCTCTCCCCGCCCAATGATCTCCCGGAACAGATCAAGAACCGATTTCATCTCTTCAGTTGAAATCTTGCCTTCCAGCCGATAAGCCACAACACCCGGCACACCAATATCCAAAAATTCAAGCATGGGATTCTCCTTAAAACTGTGAGTTGAATAACATGAAGTCCAATGTAACAGGATACACCGAGCTGTCAACACCTCGAAAAAATATTCAGCGCTCCCCCAAACGGGTGATGGCAACAGGGGTAAAAGCATCTATAGTCACTCTCAAATCCTATCTGAATAATTATAAGCGGAGGCTCGAATAATGGAAGTAACCGATTTTAACAAAGAACCTGAAACTAAAATTGCCATACGATTTCAAGACTGTGATCCCTTCGGCCACCTGAACAATGCCAGATACATTGACTATTTTGTCAATGCCCGGGAAGATCATCTGGCGGATTATTATGATCTTGATATCTATGAAAGGCAACGCCGGACAAAAACCAACTGGGTGGTTGCCAAAACAAAGATTGCCTATATTTTTCCAGTAATTTTCAGGGAAACGGTGACCATTAAAACCCGCCTTATCAGGTTCACGGAAAATTCTCTTCTCATGGAAGGCGTGATGTCCGGTAAAAAAGGCGATTTAAAATCCGTAATCTGGATTGAATTCAGATATTTTGACCTGGCAAAGGGAAAACCGGGCCGACACCCGGACAACCTCATGGAATTGTTTGACAGAATTACTATCAAAGGGATTAATACAGATAGCTTTGATTCACGGGTCAGGGACATCCGGAATGAAAATTAAGTGGGCAAGATGCAAC
>PIVQ01000144.1 GCA_003354055.1 Desulfobacteraceae bacterium
AAGATTCTCCAGCACCACGGGTTGAACCAGCAAATAACGCTACCGGTACAGTCTTGAATCGCTTTGTTGTTGTGCTGCACTCCTGGTCATAACGGAACATATTTTTGTTATTTGCTATAGTGTTCTCAATTCAATTATAATTTTTTTTCAAACTTTTTAATTTTTTGGAGATACGATGATGAAATTAAATACATTATTGGCAGTTCTGGTTCTAATCATTTGTTCAAGTGTTACAGCAACGGCTGATTTTCCAAAGCTTTTAATTATGACAGAGGACTATGCCCCTTATAATTTCAAAGCAGATGGAAAGGTTCAGGGAATTGCAGTTGATATGATGGTTGAAATGCTTAAAAAGGTCGGATCGACCCAAGCCCTGAATGATATTAAAGTTCATCCCTGGGCAAGGGGATACAATGATGTCCAGAAAAAACCCAATGCTGTACTTTTTTCCACCACCAGAACAAAGGAAAGGGAAACACTTTTTAAATGGGTATGCCCGATCAACACGCTTATAACAGAAATGGTTGCTTTAAAATCCAGAAACATTAAAATTTCCTCCAACAAGGATTTGCTGACGTACAAAATCGGCTGTGTGCGGGATGATGTGGGTCAACAGCTTACGGTTGCTGCCGGGGTGCCATTGGATAAACTGGATCGCATCCTAAATTACGATCTCAATATCAAAAAATTAGACGCCGGAAGGATTGATTTATATGTATCCAGTATGAGCAGTGTGACCTTATATGCAACTCAACTGGGTATTGATCCGGAAAAATTTGAAAGCGTTTATATTTTAGATAAATCCTCCTTATGTTATGCTTTTAACAAGGCGGTATCAGATGATACCATCAAAAAAATGCAGAAAGCATATGATGAGTTGATTGCCGACGGGACGTATGACAGAATAGTAAAAAAATATAATAAATAATCCTTACTATTCTGTTTTGTTCCACCACCTTCAAAGCAAAAAGCTGATATCTGTCACGATTTCATAACTGATGTCCATGAACGATAAAAAGTAATGCAAAAGAATTAAATCTTGACCCCAACCTTTTTGAAGTTGTTTATGATATTAGCTATGTTTTTTATGAAGAGACACCTGACTGGATTATTGAAAAACTTCAAAAAACTATGAATATTTGGTTCAATAGGGAGGGGGAATTTGTACCAAATGTTTAACGGAACCCAACTATCTCTAAAGATGAGCTGAGGCGTTGACTTCTATCTATTGGGATTCGAATTTCTGTATTTAAAATACCCCGGACTTTCCCTGTTAAACCTGCCGTAAAAACTTTAGGATACTAAAAATATTCATTACCGAAATTTTGCTAAAATATAGTTTTAGCAAATGCAAGTTATACTTGACTGTTAGGTTCGCCTAAAATTGAGCACTGGAAGATGAAATCTTGGGCACTTGACATTTATTGAACTATGCGAACGAAAGTGCTTTACTTATTTTTTCAAATACTCATACCCATTGAAATAAGCTTTGCAATCTTTTAATCTATATTTTTTTTTAAATTATTGACAATTAGCTGACAATAACTTTAATTATGATATCCCAATAAATTACTAACAAAAGGTGCGTCCAGAAATGGCCCGATTTCTATTGATCCTCTTATACTTGATTCCTGCCGCACTCCTCCTTCTTTTCTTTTATTTCAATCCTTCAACGGATACGGATATAATCCAAATTACTGTTCCCAGGACCGATTTTTCCGTTTTTATTATAGGCATCCTAGGCTATTTCCCTTTACTACTCAATTTAACCCTAAAAACGACAGTAAAAGAAGCTATCAAAGTAAATCTAAAGCACCAATTCGAGAAAAAGCTGATAAAATTCCAAAATTTCTATAAGCATATTAACGAATTAGAGGCCATTCTATTTGAAATCGAAGAATCCTTCTCAAAGACACGAAACCGGATTGATGCTGAAACATTAATCCTAAATGACCTGAAGCGATTTAAAGCTCTCATACAAGACTATCTAAAAACTCTAAATGACATATATCGGACAAAAACGACCTTCTTCAAAGGCTTTATTAAAACTGAAAGAATTTTTAATCTCATCACTGAAATAGATAAATTTGTCCAAGATGACCTTCCAAAAATAGATGATCTTCTTTGTGATCGAGGTCGTCCCAATAGCAATCCCAACAAACAGAGTGTTTTGAGCCAGATAAAGATTATAACCACGATAGTCGAAATCATTCAAACAAGTATTGATAAAAGAGAGGGTTAATGGAAAAAAGAGAAGCGAGGGTCAGAAAAATAGCTTCATTTTTAGTGCATGAATTAGCCAAACAACCATTCGAGACATCGGGACAATTCATATACCCAATGTCAGAATTGGGCATTGACCATCTTCGAAACTTGTCTGAAAAAATAGACGACCTTGATGAAGAGTCGACAGAGTTCATAAAGTATTGTGCGAAACTCCATGATTGGATTCCAGCCAACCCAAGCAAAAAAGCTGTTGTTGATCATCTGAATGAATTGTATGTCGCGTTTTCAGAAATGACTGGCGATACTCGTCACCTCAATGCCTGTACCGATTTTGATGATGGGAGATCATACAATTTTTTTAATTACATCAAGGAACCTTCCTTTTTGTTGATCGGAGAAAAAGGTTCAGGAAAGACAACTTTTTTAAATTATTGGTTCAACAACTTTACTGGTCTTTTGGATAGTGAAAGAATTATTTGGTATCGCGTTGATGCTGCAAAAATTTACAGGACACAAAAAAAGAAAAATATTGAATGCTCTTTGAGCGATTACCACAAAGTTCATACAGTTTATGTAACCCTCTCATATGCAGGCATTGCTAAATCTGAACAGACTATAAATCCTATTTTCTCTAAAATTAAAGAGAACATTGAATCCAATGCCAAAAAAGAAAAAGAAGGTCGGTTAAAAAATGCATATGAAAAAATAGTAAAAGAAATAGATTTCCTTAAAGAAAACAACCTAAAGCAAGGAGAAAATAAAGAGGAGAGAGAATACCCTGAATATATTGAGTATCCAGAGCGAACTGATACATTCATACGGAGTGTTTTCTCTGATCCTGATAAATTTAATTATTGCACTCTTCTTTACCAGCAAATAATCAATTACTACCAATATAATCATTTTACCCTTTTCATCGTGGTTGACGGAGTCGATAACCTGGCATGGCATGAACAAGCGACGTCAAAAATTTATCGAGATGTCTGCCAAGGGATAGCAGACCTAATATCCCATATTGATAAACATCAAGTTGGAATGAATGATTATAAGTTGATGGCCGCCATAAGGCCAGAAACTGAAAAGGATATTTTAGACAAAATAGATACAACACATCAAAAAGCGCCGGGGAAACCATATGTGATAGGAGAAATCAAACCCCCTCAGATCAGTGGGTTACTGCATGCAAAGGCAGCTGTTGGCAGGCTTTCACAAAATTCAGATAAGTTACAGCGCCAGCGCAATGAGCTAAACATGAAAAAAGAAAATATGCAGACCCTCTTTGGAAAGTACCAAGACTTTGCAGGAAACTATCCCCGAGTACTTTGTGATTACTTAAGAGAAACATATAAAACCGCTGAGAATCAATGCAAACGAGGTCTGATAAAGGGCCAATTGAAATTGTCCTCGACTAATTTCCGAAACGACCAATCCCTTTTAACAACCTGCTTCAATAACAATATTAGAGCCTGTGCCCATAATTTTAACAATATCCACTCTATAAAAATTTACTCTAAAAAAATCGGGATCCCAAATGCTGACGAAGCAGAAAGGTTCCCGGAGTACCTCCTTCTTAACGGAGATCGTTTTCTTTATTCCCCAATGAAGGATAAAAGAGTCCAAGGGTGTGCATATTACAATATCTTCTGGTGGGATACTACAGTTACATCAAATACCCCTTATGTGTGGCATGGATTATGTTCCTTAAGAATTTTGCAATTCTTATCATCCCGCCATGATATACGAAAAGAAGATATCCCAAAGATTATTGGCGACCTTTTCGGCTACAATAGAGAAATAATAAAAAGAGCACGTGACAAACTTATCGGCAAAGGATTTATAAAGGTGGGCCGAAATCGGGAAGGAGAATTTGCTGATTTTTATTTATCCACTAGCGATAAAGGTCACTTTTTAATGGATTTCATGTTCATGTATCCGGACTGGTTATATTTTTGTGCGTTAGATACGCCTTTGGATAAACTATTTTTTGCATCCTCGAATCACGTAAAATTACATCGAACACAAACCGATTTCAGGCCACTTTACAATTACAGAGTTGCCTCTGTCCCAACAATAATAACATTTCTAAGACATGTTCGAGTACAGCATCAGACGGATATGCAAACAGCTTCATCAAATGTTGATCAATATCTGATAGATGGTTCCGGAAAATATAAGCTTTTCAGAAATAAAAAGACTTTACAGGACATATTTAGCCTGCCACAAACCTTGGATAGTTTTCTCTATCGATATATGAAAAATGCTTTGCGGGGTCTAAGTAAAAGTGGGCAGTTTGATGTTCACGTTAAGGAAATAACCGGATATACACTACAGTCGTTCGATGATGATTTTCAATCAAAATCCGATGAATTATTTATCACTGCTATCAAATACCTTTTGGAGGAAGAATCGGAAATTTCTTATGCTGATCTTTCTCGAAAAATTGGGGTTCATCAGCCTAACCTCGAAGCCTATGTTAACGGTACCAACCATTATGACATGAGAAAAAAGATCCAAATTTCAAAATGCTTCGGAAATACTTATTATTCCATGCTGTCAATAGGTCAGCGTGTTTCATTAGAAGATAGCTTGAATCCAATAGCTCAAATCGAGCAAATAATACAAGAAAAATTGGATTCTCATGGCATCAGCGAATCAGAGAAATATGCAATCCTCGAAAACCTAACGAAAAAGTATATAAAGAATTCCCCAGAAACTTGAATCTCGTGCCCTTGTTAGAAGAGTCGTGAGTTATGGGCGAGAGATCACGGATCAAACACTGGCGAGGCATTGATAATGTCCATTTTGTTTCTTACTGAAACTGAGGAAGAGAAAAGCAGAATGAGCATTTAGTCTATAATTGTAGCAGCAATTAATTTTGA
The DNA here is from genome assembly GCA_003354055.1 of Desulfobacteraceae bacterium. The sequence goes on from PIVQ01000144.1 coordinate 5,106, forward strand.
AAAAGCTCTGAATAACAAAAGCAATGTTGGGGCAAAACCAAACTTACGATTAATTATCCTATGGGTAGCTGACATAAAGTGTTCAAATTATCAATGATACCAGATCAAATCTGGATAAATTATGGGTGTGGACTACTATCCATTTGGGTTTGAGTTTCAGATTTAAAATTCCCCAAGACTTTCCCTGTAAGCCTTATGTTCAGAAAAATATTTGGGGTATTATAAATTTAAAACGGCGCACCTCACATTGCTTCTGTTATTGAATGCTGATTTGAAATAGACCAGAGCGACCGATAATACCATCATTGCTGACCTTAGTATTACTGTTTTGTGTTATGGATATCTTTTGAATACAAGAGTATTTTGTCCTTTTACACCAATGCAGAAATCTTAAATTTGGACATTCAATTCTTGATGTAGAAACACTAATTTTAGAAAAGTAATGCAGAGATTAATGTTTGCATCCGAACTCTTTTTGCACACTCTGGTAATTGTGAATAAGGATATATAAAGAAATTGTCAAACGCCCCTGGAGTATCAAGGTATTTTAGAAACTCAGCCTTAACGTCCTCTATTGTTGAGCCTTTTTCTATGCTGATAGCCTCTATGGTTTTCCTTATATGTTTAATTGCAGAATTCATACTTATAGAATACAGGTGAAACAACAAAAATTAAAGCCTTTCGAGGTACTTTATCAAAGGAAATCAAAAACCGGATAGGATGAAACCTGTTCAAAATTATAATACAAATATGTTAATAAAACGGGCAGTTCGGCTCAAGCATTATTAGCCGATCAATGAAATTATTAATGGCGGAAATAGTCAAAGATATCATCTAAACTCACAACATTTTTTAGCTCGAAAGCAACAGATACAAGGAAGACAAAATTAGAAAATAAAAGCCCCCGGGGTTATCTATAACAAAATACCCGAAAGCCCTGTCCTAAAGGTGTTTACTTCTATTGTTAAACCTGCCTATTTTGAAATTTGGGACAGCGCCACTGAATACCGCACTTTACTTTTACTCAACACTCTGTTGATTCGATCGTCCTATCTTAAATTAATTTTTGCGGCCTTCTAAAAGGGGACGTCGTTAGAGGATAAAATATAATTCACACCTGTTTGAAAAAACAAAGAACAAGAAAAATTAATGTTCTTTCAAATGAAAATTATTTCAGTTCCGACTCAACTTCATTGAATATGTCCTCAATACGGTACAGCAATTTGTCTGCCTCGGAAAGATTCCGATTGGCAATTTTTTCTTGGACAGCGGCATAAATCTTTTTAAGTTCATCTTTGTGTTGAATCAGAACTTCCCGCAAATGGGTTCCATCTGTTTGATAAAGAAGTTTATCGATCTGTCCTGCCAGTTCATAAAGAGAAGGTTCCTGAATGATCAAATCGGAATGTAAAGACACCAATGAACGGGTCAACCTCGGAAAATCAGCCTCAAAAGTCCTTGAATAAAAAGGCCGAATAGTCACTGTGATTTGCATATACTTACTCAAAGTCGGTCTCCCTGAATCAGTCAGTGAACGATAGAATTCATTTCCGAATTCTTTATTCATCAGTTCTGATAGTTTTGCATTAGCATGAGCTATAATTTATTGAGCGCACTCGTTAATCGTTACAGGCAAACACCCGGTGTAAGACATAGTCCGCAATCGTCTTGACAGGGTATCAAGGTCACATCACATCTCTACTCGGACCCAGCTGTTTCAACTTATCTATTCAAAAGTGATTCCTCAAGAGTTTTGTTGGGTGATCCTTATATCAGTTATTCCTGACTAAAGTTTTGCCATAACTACGCAGGAAAATACCATTAAGTAACGCCTTTGAATTACTCATTTGCAACATGACTATTTTTTCGAATAAGGGGATCCAAAAAACGTTCGTTTTGATCGCGCCAAAATCATTTTCGATGGCTTTCTTCTACGCAAAGAAATTTGATGGGTCTCCCCCATTTTTATCCGGGTAGAAGCACCGATTTCCCGGCGCTCCCCCCACAGATCCGTACGTGAAGATTTCCCTCATACGGTTCCTTGGCTCTGATTCTTTTTACCGAATCTTCGACCATACAGGCGACGCCCCGTATGGCGCATAACTTTGCTACCCTGCTCTGGCATTTCGAATATTATATGTTGTGTACGATTCTTGGTTTTGGAAAAGGATATTTATTCCTTAAATCTTCCATTCGTACATCATTTCTCTGACTCCTTTCACTTAACCAGTATCGCCACGCTTTTTCGGCATATTCATAAACAGTTTCCAGTGCTTTGAAGTTGTTTCTCACACCATAATACTGGTAAAACCCACGTAGCTTACTACAAAGAGTCCTATACTGTTCTTTCACAGGACTATGCATATATACACGTGTCCATTGCCACAGCATTTTCATAAATCGGTTTAGGCGTTTGCCTGACGTTTTCTTCTTGATAATCCAGTACCCTTTCAGGGATTTTGCCCAAAAGAAGGTGAATCCAAGAAAATCAAACGTCCCATTTCTTTTATCCTTACTTATGGACGCAGGTGGTCTAGCAAATAGTAACATAACTGTTTTTGTAGGATGAAGTGACAGATCATAGCTACCAAATCGTTTTGGTAGAACTTCCATGATTTTATTTGCATCTATTTCCGTTTCACAGCCGATGATAAAATCATCGGCATAACGTATAATAAAGCATCGACCTTTCAACCGAGGGATGACCGCTTTAACAAACCAGTCATCCAAAACATAGTGCAGGAAAACATTACTCAAAACGGGGGAGATCACACCACCTTGCGGGGTTCCCTCATTTGGATATGTTGTTCTATTGTCCTCCATTACGCCTGCGTTTAACCATTTTCCGATCAATCGGATTATTCCGCCATCATTTACTTTCAAGCGGATCAACTCTTTCAACATTTTTTTGTTGATATTGTCAAATAATCCTGTAATATCCGCGCTTATTATCCAGTTGATGTTTTTAGTACGACACTGTTCACGTAGATGGTGGATTGCCTGGTGCTGACTGCGACCTTTCCTGAAGCCCATGGAAAAATTGTAGAACATTTGTTCATATATTGGGCTGATCAACATCTCAACTGCCCTTTGAACAACTTTGCCCTCAAAACCCGGTATACCAATGGGCCTTTCTTTTCCACCTTCTTTTTTTAATCCACACACGCTTTACCGGAGGAGCTGAATAGCGTCCCTCTTTCAGACGTTTGTGCAGATCTGTCAGGTTCGCTTCAAGATTTACAGCGTAGTCTTTCGCTGTCATGTTATCAACTCCAGGTGCTCCCTTTTTCTTTGTTCGGCGGTATGCCTCCCTTAGAAAGGGAATATCCATCTTGTGAGCCAGTGTTGTGAACACTGAGTCAGGATAATCAGCTGCCTGTTGTGCAATTTGTTGAAGTTGCGTTGATATGGTTTGTGATCTCAATGTATCTCCCATAGTTCCATTCACCAATACGTTATACCCTGCTTCACCGTCCCTACAGTGGGTCGCTTTGGGTGCCACTTCCCCACCTTCTCATCTTTGTTTTAAAGATATCGGTACTATGATCCACTAAGACTCCCGAAAGTCCGTCCCGGGTTTGTTCGCTTTTAACTATCCGCCCCCGGTACCTTAAATGCTCCGGTTGATTTAGACACGTTGCGGTGCTGACCGGAGCCACGGGCCGCAACAAGGAGTTTTAAAAATCTTTCGGTATCCTCCCGACCGTTTTATATTTGAGGAAACATTCGGGTCTCCCGAGTTCCCAGACTACCCCTTTGAGAACGTGCCCTGGTCTCTGACCCCGGTGGTGTCCTGAATCCTTGCCATAACGGACTCAGGAGTGCTGTCTTCCAGAAAATGCAACCTGTCGACTTTCCCCTTTCACCAAGAGAAAGGGTTATCCTAACGGACCACAACTATACATTTTTCGGGGCTCAATACAGAGCCTGTAATCTTGATTCATCCGGCTCCAGACTTCCATTACTGGGTCTGCCTGCGGATTTCACTACAGATCTGCCGGCTAAAGCTTTGATCTGGTGGGATTTTCTTACCTTATGATGTCAGAGCAAGCTCTGCATAAGGAAGGTGAAAGACTTCACCTGATCACCCACTGGGTAACAATATCGAATTTCTAAGACCCTATGTCTTATCCCATCGATCTGGATTTATCTCGGCACGAGCATATGGCGTGTTATGGATAACGGCTGTATTTTGTCCCAAGCATAAGCAAGTCGTCAGATTGGTTCCAGGATAAGTATCCATTAAATATTTTTGTATCCTTTTTCAATCCATGCGCGTCTATGCATATAAAAAGGAGGGTACGTCATGATTCAAACAGAAACAATCAAAGAAGAAATGGTAACCAAAAATCTGCAGCCCGGACAGGCCCGTGACCTGATCATTGAGAACCGGGGTAATCCTGATTTTATAGCACTGGATGTCTGCACAAAAGGGGAATTTGACCAGCGGCATCTGGACGATGCGGTCAATATCAGTTTCCTGTCACGGTCGTTTAAAACTGAAATCCGTCAGCTGGATAAAGACAAAACCTACCTGGTGTACTGCACCGTGGGCGCCCGGAGTATGATGGCAATGAAATCCATGAAAAAGGCAGGGTTTAAAAGGGTCTTTAACCTTGTGGGCGGTACCCTTCTCTGGGAAGATTATGAATATCCTTTTGCCAAGGGGGCGGACACCGTCACTGGATTTACAGTCTGTCCTGTCACGAATTCCCAACTGATGATGAAGCGGATGAAAGCCTTCTTTAAGAAAATGGGTCTGTCCAGTGTACCGGATGTCAATTGCAGCCCGGATAAGCCTGCCCAGCCGGCCCCGGATTTCGGAGACGTCTGCCGATGCAGTGACACAATGCCGGGCTTAATGTCCGGCTGCTGCGCTGATAGGTTGGATGGGAAGAAAGAACCAAAAGTTAAACAGGGAGGATAAGATGGATACAAACACAGTTGCCACGGACCATGTCAAACCGGAACACGGCATATTCAAGAAACTGAGGGCCAATATCTGTAAACGCTGCCCCTTGTGCAAGGCTGCACGGAATTCGCCGAAATCTCTTCCCGGCAGATTCCTTCAGCATCCCGTCCATTCGGAAAACTGCCCTGCCTGGAAGGCCTATAACGATATTTACGGAGAGCAGAAAATACTGTAATACCGCATCCATGTTCCCGGCGGTCGGACAGCCGGGAACGCCCCCTTGGCAGGATCTCCCCCAATAAAACGTGAATTCCAGAAAGTCGAACGTATCCTGTCTGATGCCCAAGCTCGCGTGACGCCTGGAGAAAGATACCATTTTCGTTTTTTGATCGCTTAACTTTAAGCCGAACTTCGCTATTCGCATACACCCTGATTGGGAATTTAGCGGATATTTAAAGGATCGTTGGGCGTTCTCTTGTTCAAGGTTGCATATAATATTTTGTAACTGCTCACGATTCTAAACCCACGACTGTCGAGCACGAGCTTATACATAATAGATTTGCCCAAGATATTTGCTTTTCCATGACATTTTCTGGAAAGAAGGAATCTGATTTTTGTTAAAATTTTTAAGAAAATAAAAACCCCGCAATGTGTCTATTTTTGTTGACCCAGGCCATCTTTCAAAATGGCGTTGGCTTCTTTTGTTATTGGTGACTCAATTTACAAGAAATAGGCGTGGACTACTATCTGTTTGGGCTTGATTTCAGGTTAAAAAATTCTCTCCAGACTATCCCTGCAAATCTTATGCTTAAGAAAATCTTTAGGATATCAAAAATTTAAATCTGCATGGTATCTATGATCACAATTAAGAATTCCGAAGGAAAGAATCGCTACCCCACCCTTACTTTCCCACAAACAGAATTTGTCAATTCTGCCAAGATTTGCTTTGCGGATTTTGTATCAAATATTTCCATCTGTGTGTTCAGCTGGGTAAACTTTTCTTTGAAATCCGTAGTTTCCAGATATTGGCCCAACTCTTTTGTAATATCCATTGCAGAAATATAATCTGTCTCCAAACTGGCAGCCAATTGATCAAAAAGAGACTCAACCTTTTCAGGATCAAATGCCAGTGAGGGTGAATTTGTTTCATTTTCGGTTAGACCTGCAAGGCCATTGGTTACTGTTGACAGTTCATCTAAAAATTGCTCAAGTAGCTCGGGCAGTGTTTCAATTTCCCGGGTTGATATCTTGGATTCAAGATTGGTGGCTGCCTGGTATAGTTTCAGGGCACCCAGGTTCCCGGACACTCCTTTAATTGTGTGAGCGATCCGTCTGGCCAAATCATAATTTTCATTGCCCAGTTCCATGCACAGGTCTTTGGCCAGATGCTCAGAAGTCTTTTTAAAACTGAGGAGCAAGTCCTTGTACAGCTTCAGATTCTGTCCAACCCGGGAAAGTCCGACATTGATATCAATCCCTGGGATCTCATCAGGGAGACGAACTTTGATTTCGCACTGCTGTGATACTTTCTGAAGGGGGGGCTTAAAAGAAGGTTTGGGCTCAATCCATTTTATTAATTTGGCATAAAGCTTTTCCGGCTCAATGGGTTTGGAAATATAATCGTCCATTCCAGAGGCAAGGCATTTTTCTTTCTCACTGACCATTGCGTGGGCGGTTAAGGCGATGATTGGAATTTTGGGCATCTCAAGCTTAAGGATTTCTCGTGTGGCAGTGTGTCCATCCATCTTGGGCATTTGTATATCCATGAGCACAGCATCATAAATAGGCATGGAAATCGTGCTTTTCAAATACTCAACCGCTTCCAAACCATTATTTGCCACACTGACAACCAGCCCTTGTGATTCCAGCAGTTCCTGGGCCACCTGCTGGTTGATTTTATTATCTTCCACAAGAAGAATATGGGCTCCTCTTATTTCTTTTAAAACAGCATGGTTTTTGTTGCAGTCAACTAAAATGCCCTGGTGGTTATCACTATGCTTACCAAAGGCCTCCATGATGGCATCAAAAAGCAAGGATGGATTGACCGGTTTTAGGAGAAAGGCGTTTATTCCAGCATCTTTGGCCTTTTCCATGATGGTATCCCTGCCGTATGCCGAGACCATCAATATTGCCGGCATTTGGTGCAAATGTTTGCTTGCCCTGATTTTTTTGGCAGTTTCTATCCCATCTAAGCCGGGCATTTTCCAGTCCATGAGGATTAACTTGTAAGCATCTTCCAAGGAGGTCTTTTCCAGTACCTCAAGGGCCTTGTCACCCGACTCCACAGAATCAACTTTGAAATTAAATGATTTTAAGATGCTGCTTAGGATCTGCCTGGCCACTTTGTTATCATCCACAACCAGTACACGCAGCCCCTGCAAGTCCTCCGGGTATTCCAA
>PIVQ01000847.1 GCA_003354055.1 Desulfobacteraceae bacterium
GGCGAAGACAGCACGATTATCAGCCATCCCGATCCCCAATCCATAGGAATCTCCATCGGCGACTTCAAGGACATCAAGGGCCGGCTTCTTGGAAAAACCATGCGGTATGATGCGTTGGAAAGCCAGGGTGACTGGGCGGTTTTTGCCAAGGGAAGTGCCTGGGGAACCGACATTAGTCGAAAAAAGGGATTGTTTACTCCGATTCGGCAATGGAAATGGACCCTGGGCGTGACTGTTGATTTCCATCAAATCGAAGCACAAAGTCAGGAAAAAAAAGAAAGAATCGTTAAACTTCTGGATGACACCTTCTCCAATATTAAAATTTCCAAAACAGGTTTTGTATGCATGTTTAGCGGCGACAAAAAAATGTTGATACGGCCTGGAACCAAGGGTGATTTTGATAAAACCATAAACGACTATACCGGAAACCTGCTTTTGGATGACCTTATGGACACATACCATCAGGATAAACAGTCCATGCGGTATAACATTCCCGGAGGCGGCAATCGATCTGAAATTGAGGTTCGAATTGACTATTTTAAAGCATTTGACTGGTATACCATTGTTGCCGTACCGGTATACGAGATTCAAGAACCTGGAAATAAACTGATTCTTCGTCAAAGTATCTTCATCATTCTGATCTTTTTAGGCAGTCTTCTGGCTGCCTTTTATATGGTTTCCAGAATTTCCAAACCCCTTGATATGCTGACGACCTATGCAAAAAAACTTCCCTCTTTGGATTTTACAATGTCGGATGAAAAAGAAGACCAGTCGTTGAAATCATTGCCAGGTAGATACAAGGATGAGGTAGGCCGCCTGGCAGAGGCATTTATCTTTATGAAAGAGGCGCTGAAAAAAAATATCGCCCAGGCCATTGAGTCCACATCTGCCAAAGAGCGGCTTGAACGGATGGCAGCAGAAGATGCCAATCTTGCCAAGAGTGAGTTCCTGGCAAACATGAGTCATGAGATCCGTACCCCGATAAACGGGATTATGGGAATGGTGGAATTTTTGCTGGAAGATGCAAGGCTCAACGAGGACCAGCGAAATCTTGTCTTTACCATCAATAATGAAGTCACCTCGCTGCTGGACATCATTAACAGTATTCTGGATTTCTCGAAAATAGAGGCGGGCAAACTTGAACTCGACAATATCCCTTTTAACTTAAGGTTCCTTATCGAAGACCTGTCAAGCACCTTTGCCATAAATGCCCAGAAAAAGGGATTAGAATTTGTTTCGTTTTTTCCGCCGGGCATACCTGAACGGGTTGTCGGAGATCCTGGCCGGCTTCGGCAGGTCATTGTGAATCTGACCGGGAATGCCCTGAAATTTACACATAAAGGCGAAGTCTTCGTATGTGTGGATTTTCTGGAAGAACTGGATGACACCATAAAACTTCGGTTCACCATAAAGGACTCCGGCATTGGTATTCCCGAGGAAAAGCAGGAAAAAATATTTGATAGCTTTGCCCAGGCTGACGGATCAACCACCAGGATCTATGGTGGTACCGGACTCGGCATAAGTATTTCCAAACAGCTTGTCGAGATGATGGGCGGGGAGATCGGGGTGAACAGCAAACCCTCCCATGGGGCTACATTCTGGTTTACCGTTCTGTTGAAAAAGGACATGACCTTACCTGAGACCGGATCTGAAGTTGAGGCAAAGCTGGATCTGAACGGTTTGAAAATTCTTATTGTGGGTGGCACACCAATCAATCGTAATATCTTTTCCGCCCACCTAAAGGCCTGGGGCTGCCATACCCATGAAACTCCGGATGAGGGGCAGGCACTGGCCGTGTTAAAGGATTCGGCACAGGCCCCATTTCAACTGATATTCCTCGATTTTCAGATGTCAAAATTGAACGATTTCCGATTTGTGAATGCGATTAAATCGGAAGATACCCTGAAGGATATTCCGATTATCTTCATGGCCTCCATCGGTTTGATTGGCGACAACAGGATTTGCAAGGAGCTTGGGGTTCAAGGGTATCTGACCAAACCCATAAAACGGGATGATTTGAAAAACGCCATTACATCCATTTTGAGCGGTGAGCCCGTCAAGGTAAATTCTTTGAATTTACCGTTGACCAGACATTCTATCTCAGAGGTTTCAAAACTAAAGTTTCAGATTCTGCTGGCTGAAGACTATCCCACAAATCAGCAGATTGTCATCCGGCATCTCACCGGTCAAGGCTTTCAGGTCAGCCTTGCCGAGAATGGCCAGCAGGCTGTGGAGCTATTTAAAAGTAACCGGTTCGACCTGGTGCTTATGGATATTCAAATGCCGATTCTGGACGGCTATGCCACCACACATCAGATCCGGGAATACGAAAGTAAATCAAAGGATTTTATCCAGCAGAACAACCCGGGCAAGGAAAACGCTTTTCAAAAAACCCCCATTGTTGCCATGACCGCCCATGCCCTTAAAGGATACCGGGAAAAATGCCTTGAAGCCGGTATGGACGACTATATTACCAAGCCTTTGAAGAAAAAAGATCTTATTGCCATTGTGGAAAAATGGACGATTGGAATAAAAGAATCTGGGACCAAAAAAGAACATGAATTGAATAAAAATTCTGAAAACGGTGACCCGGCTGAAAATCCCATTGATCTTTCTACCGCCATAGAGGAATTTGATAATGACAGGGAATTTTTATGGGAGGTCTTGGAAGAATTTTTGGAAATCGTGGAAAATCAGATTCCGGTCATTGCAAAAGCGATTGAGGAAGACCATTTCCAGGTCGTCCAGAAACAGGCCCATGCAATCAAGGGCGGGGCAGGAAATCTAACGGCCATGCCCCTTTCCAATGCAGCCGCAAACCTTGAAATATTAGGAAGATCTGAAGATAATGAGCAGTGCCCCATCCAGTTCAGGATTCTGGAAAAGGCATTTCTTGATCTGAAAGCTTATGTCGAGACCTCCTTCAACCCGGAAGATCCGGCTTGACCCCTTCAATGACTGTAAATTCTATTTT
>PIVQ01001699.1 GCA_003354055.1 Desulfobacteraceae bacterium
CCCCGTTCAAAGACCTCCCGGCAGGGCAGGTAAAGCACCTCTTCATTATCGGTGCCGATGATGTTATACAGGCCTTCTTCGCTTAACCCGTAAACCACCCGCCGGACATTGCCCCAGAAGATGGCGCCGCTGCACATGGGGCAGGGCTCGGTGCTGGTATACAGGGTGCAGCCTGCCAGGAAATCTCTGTCAAACTTCTTGCTGGCCATACGCATGAGTGCTGCCTCGGCATGGCCGGTGCAGTCTTTTTCCGTTGATATGTTGTTCTCCGATTCAAGCAGAATGCTGCCGTCGCCGTCCACCAGCAGTGCCCCAAAGGGTTCATTCCCTTTGTTTCTGGCCTCTGTGGCTATTTCAAAAGCGCGGCGGATAAAACGTTTGTCATCTAAACTCATGGGCTTCCTCCATTTCTGTCATGGAAAAATTGGCCAAGCATATGGCAAACATAGTATAAATTCAAGGTGCCTAATTTATCGAATCCAATTGTATTGTGCATTTAAGGTTTTTATCCGTGTGCAGGGTTGGATAATTGGATAAAGGGGGATGGGAAATACCCGGCCTTGAACGGGAGGGGGCTCAACGCTAAATCTCATCCGGTCGTCCTGACCGTCTGAGAAGCGGACGGCCCGGAGATGTCAGTCCATGAAATCTCTCGTCCCGTACGCCGCTATGACCCCCCTCCCGCCCAAGGCCTGGAAACCGAGGCCAGCCAAAGACTT
>PIVQ01000848.1 GCA_003354055.1 Desulfobacteraceae bacterium
AGAATCCCATGGCCTTGGCTATCATTATGCACTCCAGCTACTCGGGGAGTCCGATCCAACCTATGCAGTTAATGTGAACTGGAGTGGGGCACCGGAGACATTTACAAATGAATATCTTCGCACGTCCAGAAGCTTCATGTTTGGTACGGAATGGCAAGATTATGGCGGGGAAGAGCATTTTTGGACCAACACAACGGCAAAGGAAAATGTAAAAACCGGATTAACTTTTATGGGCAATTATGAAGGCCCTGTAGTATTCGGTTTTGGGTGGTGTTGGGACATGATACGAGATGATCTCGAAGGTTCTCCCGACCCTGTTACAGATAACAGATGGGCCGGGTCAACGGTGGGGGGACCCAGTGATGATAAAATATGGGGTATAGATGAGAATGATTATGAGCAGACAGGTAATTTGCTCAGTCTACAGGATTATCTTCACGCTGTGGACGAATATAATGATCACGAGGAGAGGGTTTATACCATTTTTACCACCGGGCCGGTTGATGAAGAATACGGAGAAAAGGATTATCAACGGTATCTAAAGCACAAGGCAATACGGGAATATGTACAAAACACGGAAGGAATCCTTTTTGATTTTGCTGATATCCTTTGTTGGGATAACCAAAATGTTCAATACACGACTTCCTGGAATGGCATTACTTTTCAAGTCGGAGATCCTGATCAGGCGCCTACAGACGGTCACGGATATCACGGGGGCGACGAGGGCCGGAGAGATTCACATGTATCAGAAGAGGGCCTTCTCCGTCTGGGCAAAGCCATGTGGTGGTTATTGGCACGTATCGCCGGTTGGGATGGTTCTGCTGGACAGCCAACCGCGATTATTGATGCAAATCCAATTGAAGGAGATGTTCCTCTTACCGTTTATTTTGATGGTACAGCTTCAAGTGATTCCGATGGAACAATCATTAATTATTATTGGAATTTTGGCGATGGAGATACAAGAACAGGTTCAACTGTCAATCATACGTTTGAATCAGGAGGAGTATTTGAAGTCGTATTAACTGTCACAGATGATGATGGTAAAACAGACTCAGCACCTCTGACCATTACTGCTCATGAAGCAGCCACAGGGACATTGGAATTCTCAGCCTCATCATACCGTATAGAAGAAAGTGGTACTTCAATCATCATCACTGTTAATCGTATCAATGGGGGTGATGGACAAGTGAGCGTAGATTATCAGACGATAGATGATACGGCTATCGCAGGAACAGATTACACAGCAGAAAGTGGAACACTGATTTGGGGTGACGGTGATACTGCCGCCAAGACGTTTGAAATAGATGTTACTCAAGATCAAGTTGAAGAAGGAAATGAAACACTACTGCTGGACTTGTTCAATGTTTCAGGTTCGAGTATCAGTGGCACCAATCCTGTGACCTTAACGATTGTAGACGATGATTCCACAGAAGATCAATCATTAGTACTGTGGTACACCTTTGATGAAGGTGCAGGTTCAGATATAACAGATTCATCACCACAGGGTAATGATCACAGTGTGTCGGCAATGCTTGGCGGAACAGCCCAATGGGATTCCAATGGGAAAATCGGCAATGCCTTCCGTTTTGAGAGTGGTGCATGTTTTACTATTCCAAATTCTGAGGATTTAGACTTTAACCCGCAAGGTGACGAGTTTACCATTTCAGTCTGGATAAATAGTGCTTCAGGAGCCTATAAGAACATTCTTGATAAAGAGGATCAATTTCGGATTCAAACCTGGAACGCTGAAGGTTGGCGAGCGGAGTCAGGCAATTGGGGTAATATATCAGGCGATGTCGTTGTGGATAACACCTGGCATTTATTGACCATGGTTAATTATAATGACAATGGTACATACCGGCTTCGTGCCTATTCAGACGATGGGTCGACCTATACGGAAACACGTTCAGGATCTATAACGACTGATGGTGATATATTTATTGGGAGTTACAGTGTAAATCGTTGGGCAAATTATTCCGGTTTGATGGATGATTTACGGATTTATAATCGGGCTTTGAGTCAAGCAGAGATATCAGCATTGTATCATATACATCCCGTTAACAAGGCACCAATTGTTGATGCCGGATCAGATCAGAGTATTACATTTCCATTTGATACAATTGTACTGAATGGAACGGTTTCAGATGATGGGTTGCCAGAGAACCCTGGAACCGTAACTACGAGTTGGAATATGCTAAATGGGCCAGCAGAAGTCATATTCAGTGATCCTGCAGCAGTTAATTCCAATGCTTACTTTACGCAAGCAGGCGTTTATGTGTTACAGCTGAACGCAGATGACAATGAGCTGCAAAGCTATGATGAAGTAACAATAACAGTAGAGGAACCTGATCCGGGGACATTGGAATTTTCAGCCTCATCATACCGTATAGAAGAAAGCGGTACTTCAATCATCATCACTGTTAATCGTATTAATGGGGATGATGGACAAGTGAGCGTAGATTATCAAACGATAGATGATACGGCTATCGCAGGAACAGATTACACAGCAGAAAGTGGAACACTGATTTGGGGTGATGGCGATACTACTGCCAAGACTTTTGAACTATATGTTGCTCAGGATCAAGTTGAAGAAGGAAATGAAACACTAATACTGGACTTGTTTAATGTTTCAGGTTCGAGTCTCAGTGGCACCAATCCAGTGATTTTAACGATTGTAGACGATGATTCCACTGAAGATCAATCTCTGGTGCTGTGGTACACCTTTGATGAAGGTGCAGGTTCAGTTATAACAGATTCATCACCACAGGGTAATGATCACAGTGTGTCGGTAATGCTTGGCGGAACAGCGCAATGGGATTCCAATGGGAAAATCGGCAATGCCTTCCGTTTTGAGAGTGGTGCATGTTTTACAGTTCCAAATTCTGAGGATCGGTGCGTGTCAAGCAAGTTGTCGCCTTTGTTAAAATATTGTCTAATATTCCCGCCCAATTTTCTCATGGCCTCCGAC
>PIVQ01001700.1 GCA_003354055.1 Desulfobacteraceae bacterium
GAAAAGCTTGTGAGAATCAAAACCACGGTCAAGGAACTTATTGGCCAGGTATCCGGGCTTGCAGGCAATGTAAAAGACAGTGACGATGCCATCTCCGGCATTGCCGCCTCAGTGGAAGAACAGAATGCCACGACCCTTGAAATTGCCAAAAGCATCAATGACGTCAGTGAACGAATATCAGAAGTCAATCAAAGTGTTACCCAGGGAGCTGAAGTGGCCTCCGAGATTGCCAGGGATATTGTAGGGGTTGAGGAAATGTCGACTAAAGTCCAGACCGAAAGTCATACCCTGAACAAAGGGGCTTCCGATCTTGAAAAAATGGCAGAGCAATTCACTGATCTGATGAACCAGTTTAAAGTTTAAGAGTTTAGAAAAAATTCAAATGAGGGCAGCGGGCGGTTTTTATTTGTCTGTATGCCCTTTTTTACAGATACTATCCACTATCGCTTCGAGTGCCGGCCCTGCCTTTTCCCGGATCACCATATTGCACTTTGAGTCAAACGGGGTGTCCGACAGGTTGATGATCGCAACAAAGGCTCCGGCACTTCTTGCATATTCGGGCATGGATGCAGCCGGTTGAACCAGAAGTGTGGACCCTACTGCAATAAAGACTTGGGCTTTGGAAGAAAGCAGGGCAGCTTCCCTGGTCTCTTGCTCCGGCATAGCCTGGCCGAATGAGACGGTGTCCGGCTTATAGTATCCGCCGCAGTTGCATTC
>PIVQ01001701.1 GCA_003354055.1 Desulfobacteraceae bacterium
GCGACTTCCGCGTCTGCAGAGTAGTCAACACCGTCAGCGCCGTAAACTTCCTTGGCAATAAGTTCAATTCTTTCTTTAACCGGCATATCCAGTTCATAGAGGAATTTAAATTCGCTTTTATCTTCGCAGGCTTCAACAACAGTCTCGGCAAATTCAATAGCACCGTCGCCACCTTGTTCCCAATGGCGGGACAGGGCAACCCTTGCACCTTCAGCTTCGCAAAGCTCACGAACCTTGGCAATCTCAGCATCAGTATCAGTATAGAAAGCATTGATACAAACAACAGGAGCAATACCGGCTTTTCTAACATTTTTGATGTGATGGATAAGGTTGCAACACCCTGCTGCGACCCAGTCAACATTCTCAGTGGCGTACTCTTCAGGCATGGGTTTGCCCGGTACAGGAACCGGAGCGCCACCGTGGCATTTAAGGGCACGGATGGTGGCAACAACAACGGCACAATCAGGTTTAAGACCGGAAAAACGGCATTTGAGGTTCCAGAATTTTTCAAAACCAATGTCTGCACCAAATCCTGATTCAGTCACATGGTAGTCGGCAAGTTTCAAACCAACCTTGTCAGCAATTACAGAACTCTGACCAATGGCGATATTGGCGAAAGGACCTGCATGGACAATAACAGGCTGACCTTCAAGGGTCTGCATCAAAGACGGATTAATGGCATCAACCATCCAGGCTGTCATGGCACCGGCAACCTG
>PIVQ01000849.1 GCA_003354055.1 Desulfobacteraceae bacterium
AGCGTACTCAAAGAGATTAATGCCAAGACTACGGCAATGATCCAGAATCTGACAATGACCTTGGATTCGTGCCATCCCTTTAATTCAAAATGATGGTGAAGAGGTGCCATCCGAAATACCCGTTTCCCCTTGGTGATTTTAAAATAGGAAACCTGAATGATGACTGAGAGGGCCTCAATCACAAAGAGGCCGCCCACGATGAGGAGCATGATCTCCTGTTTGGTAACCACGGCAATGGTGCCCAGGATCGCGCCCAGAGGGATTGAGCCTGAATCACCCATGAATACCTGTGCCGGGTGGGCATTGAACCATAGAAATCCTAAGCCTGCCCCTGCCAGGATCCCGCAGACAACAGAAATTTCTCCTGCTGCTGTGATGTGGCGGACATGGAGGTATTCGGCAAACTGAGTGTGCCCTGCCACATAGGCAAAAAGCATATAGGTAACAGAGGCCACAATATAGGGGCCGATGGCCAGGCCGTCCAGGCCGTCTGTAAGGTTGACGGCATTGGAGGTTCCTACAATCACAAGGCATGCAAAGGGGATATAAAAAATACCAAGATCCGGAGCAAAATCTTTGAAAAAAGGCACGGTCAGTGTGGAGTTGAAATCCGGGCTCATGTATATCAGATATGAGATGATCAGTCCGAATCCTATCTGAATTGCAAATTTACCTTTGGCTGTAAACCCCATGTTTCTCTTTTTTACCTGCATGAGGTAATCGTCGAAAAATCCGATAAACCCGAACAGCAATACCGTAAGCAGCAGGATAGATACATAATGGTTGGACAGGTTTCCCCAGAGCATTGTGGCCGTGAATATGGAAAAGAGTATGAGAATCCCGCCCATGGTTGGGGTACCCTGTTTGTCCATATGGGACTTGGGGCCGTCTGTCTGGATGATTTGGCCGATCTGCATCAATTGCAGGCGACGGATCACATAGGGTCCAAAAAGAAAACAGATAAGAAAGGCTGTAAGCCCGCCATAGATCGTCCGGAAGGTGATATACCGAAAAATATTCAGGGCTGTAAAATGCTCATGCAAGGGATATAGAAACTCGTAAAACATGGGGTCTATTCCGCCTTTTCTGCTGTTTTATGTTTTAAATTGGATCTCATTTTTATTTGCTAATTTTCCTTTCTTTGCTGTGTGATCAGAGTCTCAATCGCCGGTATCAGGGTTTCCATGGCCATGCCGCGGGATCCTTTTAGTAAAAGCCAGTTCTGGTCTGCTATATTTTTTGTCAGGGCAGGGGCAATCTCTTCTTTGGTTCCTTTGAAGATTCTGTCTTCCGGATACCCTTTCTCAATGGCGCCGGCCATGAGGTGATCTGTCTGGGGGCCGAAAAGATAGACCCGGGAGGGTTCAAGGTCTGCAACCAGGTGGCCTATTTTTCGGTGAAGCGCATCAGAGGCAGGGCCAAGTTCCAGCATATCTCCCAGAGCGGCAATTCCGTTGCCTTTTCCTGCCATCTGATTCAGGGTCTTTAACGCCTGGGTCATGGAAGCCGGGTTGGCATTGTAGGTGTCGTCAATGAGATGAACCCCGTTGGAAAGTGTTCTAAGGTTCATCCTTCCCTTTACCGGGGAAAAGTGTGTCAATCCGGTTTTAATGTCTTTGGTATCAATTCCGGCGGCCCGGGCAGCAGCTATGGCAGCCATGGCATTGTTAACCATGAAACGGGCAGGGGAGTTGATGGCGTAGTTTTCGGTTCCCTTGCTGTCTTCCACGGAAAAGCAAAGACCTGTATCTGATTCGTCAATAGTCTTGGCACAATAGTCCGCGTCAGTCTGGTTGCCGAAAAACCTGATGTTTGAAATTTGGGTGTTGGTCCTGGCAAGGTTTTCCATGATGGCCCGTCTTGGATCATCCCCGAAAATAATTGCGGTTCCCTTATCTCGGACGCTTTCAAAGATTTCCGATTTGGCCCGGGCCACGTTATCTGCTGTTTTCAAGCCTTCCAGATGGGCGCCTGATGTGTTGGTGATCACAGCAATATCCGGCTGGGCAATGGCAGAGAGGCGTGAAATTTCTTTTGGGTGGTTCATGCCCATTTCAATCACGGCCCATTGGTGAACCTTTGCCAGGTTGAGCAGGGTCTGCGGCATGCCTATTTCATTGTTGAAATTGCCCCGGGTGGCCAGAGTATCAAATCTGGTAGCAAATATTTCCAGGGTCATTTTCCGGGTGGTTGTTTTGCCGTTGGATCCGGTAATGGCAACCAGGCTCACATTTGAACGAATCCGCTGGAATTTTGCCAACCGGCCCAGAGCTGTCAGGGTGTCATCGGTTTCAAACAGAAGGATCTGATTTTTGATGATTCTGTTTTTTGTAAGCCCGTCCAGGGTGCCTAGGAATCCTTTGCGTACCACAAACGCCAGTATGCCTTTTTCAATAAGGGCCGGTATGAAATCGTGGCCGTCAAAGTTGTCTCCTGTCAGGGCCAGGAATACCATGTCCGGCTGGATTGTCCTTGAGTCGGTGCCGATTGTGGCAAATCTCAGGGCCTTATCTTCAACCGGTATCTTTGGCTCGGTTTTAAGTGCAGAACTAAGATCGTTAACGGTCCAGTCCATTGGCGTCAATTGGCGGTCGCACGCCTGGGCGAGTTTTTCCATATCATCAAAATGGATGGTGCCGGCATTTGTGATCTGGTAGGTTTCATGACCCTTGCCTGCCGCCACGATGATGTCCCGAGGTCTTGATATTCTGATGGCCAGGTCAAGTGCTTTTTCCCGGTCAACCTCCCGGATATAACCTGTCCCGTCAGGTTTGTCTGCTGTAAGTTCCCGGATCCCGTCTTCCTGAATGCCCTGGATAATATCCTCTACAATGGCATCCGGTAATTCTGTTCTGGGATTATCCGAGGTTACAATGGCAATGTCGGAGTATTGGCAGGCGATTTTTCCCATGGGTGCCCGCTTGGTTCTGTCGCGGTCTCCGCCGCATCCGAACACGGT
>PIVQ01000850.1 GCA_003354055.1 Desulfobacteraceae bacterium
GCACGTTTTGCCGGATTTCACCCGGAGACGGCTCTGTACAGGTCAACCGCAAAGTTTGAAGGGCGGTTCAGAACCATGGAAGCCGCTCTTAAAAAAGAGCGGCTCGATTTAAAAAAGATGGCACCAGGGGATAAGGAAGCGCATTGGCAACTGGCCAAAAAGGCCTATGACAAATAATCCCCCCGCTGAAATTTTTCGTATTCGGTCCGGGCAGCGACCACCGTCTGGGTGGCAATCTCCTTTAATCCGCTGTCCTCTTCTCCAAGAAACCGTGTCTCGTCAAGCAGGGAACCGGCATTTGCATTGATTTCTTCCAGCATTGGCGCAATACTCTTCAATGAAACCCCGGGATTCTCAAGCTGGCTGGCATAGTTGTCCAGCAACCCGAGCAATTTGTCCGTTATTCCAGTTACCACGGAAGACGGGTCTTCCAATTCAAATCCGGGAGAGGTGATTTCTCCCAGCGCAGTAGTTTCTGTTTCCCCTTCAGCCGACTCAGCTTTATCAAGGGCATTGCTCAAAACCGAATCAAAGGCATCCGACCCTTCACCTGCCGTTGGTTTTGTCTGGGCACCCCCCATGGACTGGGTGAGTTCGTTGATCTGATTGATATTTACCATACTGGCCTCCTTTTTAATCTTGGGGATATAAAAAGCAAAAGCCATGCCAGATGCTTGATCTGGTAAAACAATATAAAAAAGGCTTTTATTTCAGTTGGTTTCGGGGTGTGCCGCAGGGTTGCTTGTGAAGAGAAACTGGACAAAGGGGGGTGGACTGGGAAAAAATTGCAGTCTACCTGGTAGATTCTTTCTGGTTCATCCTATCCTAGTTGATCCGTGATGGAACCGATCATTTTTTCCGCTACCTGCTCGGCATTGACCGTATACTGGTTTGCCTGAACCTGTTGCTTAAGATCTTCCACAAGCTGTTCACGGTTTGCGGGCTCGGTTTCTGCGGCTGCTGAGATTTTTTGAAGATCCCGGGTGGTGGATGACAGGTTTATGCTGTCAGTCGCAACGGTCTCTTCTGCGGGTTTTTCCTTGTTTGCTGCGGTGTTGGCAGCCTGGTTAGCAGTCTGGTTGGCGTAGCTCTGATTGATATAATTCTGAGTGCTGTTTGATATTTTCATGACACAGTCTCCTTAAGATTCCATATTTGTGTCTGCGACCTGGCGGGCCAATTCAGTCATTCGTTTCACAACAAACCTGGAGTCTTCAACAGACAAGGTTTGGGCAACCTTAGTATTGTTCTCATCAACCGTGGTGTAGGTGAACTGGTTTTTCCCTTTGGTGAAATCTATTTTTTTGCCAAGTTCCTTTTCGATCTGATCGGTGATCTGTTCATCATTTTTTTCTTTAGGGCCTTCTGTGATGATCCGATCAACAATGTTAGAGGCGACCTTGTCAATGATCGTCTGCCTTTTGCCTTCAGAGGAGATATTTACACTGTCCGCAGATACCTTGCTATCAGAACCGAATTTGCTTCTGCTCAGCAATTTGCCCTGGCTTAGCTGTCTGGAATAGACTTTCAGGACATTTTGTATTTGGTATGATGGAATCTGCATTTTAATTTTCTCCTTAAACCCAATATCGGATAGGCAAAATTAAAACTTTAGGATTTTTTAATATTTTTTTTTTAATCGTCAAAATCTCCGTCCGGCCCCTTGTCAACAATGATCTTTGAGGCTTTCTCAAAAATTAACTCCCGGGTCCAGTCATCATCTTTTTCGATTTTTGCGGCCTTGAATCCCGGAAAGTGAGACTGGGTCTCAAGAATTTGGCTTTTAACCTGGTCAGCCGTGTCTGTGGCATTGAACACATCCGTAAGCAGGGTGAATACGAATTCTTCCACGGCATTGACCATCCGGTCACGTACGGCAGCAGGCTGGGCAAGCAGGTGGCTTTCAAAGGGCAGGTTCAGCTTTTTAAAGTCCCCGCCTTTTAAATCGTTGGCTTTAGCATAGGCCAGCATTTTTTCCCAGTTGTCACTTGTCATCCCTTTATCTGGTTCTTTGATAAAGTTGCCTGCCTCATCCATGATGGCATTGCCGAAGTCGTTGACCTTCACTCCCCAGGAGACCATCTGCAGGGCAGTGGCAACATTGGCCTTGGTGGTTTGTGTCTGGCCGGCAATCTGCCGCAGGCGGTCTGAGTTATTGCCTGAGGTGCCGTGCTGGGCTCCTGAGACGCCATAGGGCTTCAGTGCTTCGTGGATCTGGGTGGTCAACTCCACGTTAATGCCGGTGCCGCTTTCCTCTATGCCGTGGGTGGTGCCGTTGTTTAGAGCAATCCAGTCGGGAAAAATACCGTGGGCATTCATACCCTGGATGAGAAACAGAGCCTCTTCATCCGTGGACAGGCCGAACTTACCTTTGATTTCCCCAACTTCGGTTTCAAGGCCGGCCCAGTCCGGTACGTAGGGGTAAAGCTCAATATTGGCCAGAAGATTCTGGTCATCGGGCATATGTGATGCATCAATGGCAATGGAGGTGACCCCGCAGTCAAACAGAGACTGGATCTCCGGTTTGGCCGGTTCAATGTCTTCGGGCTTTTTAATAACGAAATGATCTGCGTGGATGGCTACGGGAACGGTGATGCCCATTTCATTCATATAGGCGTCGGTCTGCCTTGCCATATTCCAGAGGCTGGTCGGGCAATAGGCGGCAGTACCGCCCTCTGACCGGGCAATCTCAATGATGACGGCGGCATTGGCCCGCTGGGCCGCCGCAAGAACGCCCCGGATAACAAAAGAGCTTCTGCCGTTGGCGGCAATGGTCATGCATCCGCCCTTGGCCAGCATGGCCCGGTCTATATATTTCCCGCTGACAATCAATGCCTTTGAATTGGGAAAGCATTTTTTTACATTAGGCGGTCTGCCGTAGTCTAATATGGTCTGAAATTCATCATTATATATATTGGCCATGGTTATATTTTCCTCCCATCGTCATTGCATATATTAA
>PIVQ01000851.1 GCA_003354055.1 Desulfobacteraceae bacterium
GGTGGTCAGTCTTCCAAGGCAACACCGACAGGCGCCATTGCCAAGTATGCCGCCTCCGGTAAAAAGATCGGTAAAAAAGATCTGGGCCGGATGATGATGAGCTACGGATATGTTTATGTAGCCTCCATCTCCATGGGCGCCAACAAGAACCAGACCATGAAAGCCATTCTGGAAGCAGAAGCCTATCCCGGACCTTCACTGGTCATTGCCTATGCCCCCTGTATTAACCAGGGTATCAGAAAAGGTATGGGTAAATCCCAGCTGGAAGGTAAACTTGCGGTTGAATCCGGCTACTGGCCCATGTACCGGTACAATCCCCAGCTGGTGAGTGATGGAAAGAATCCGTTTGTACTTGATTCCAAGGCACCGGACGGAACCCTCCAGGAGTTCCTGGGCGGCGAGGTCCGTTTTGCAGCCCTTGAAAAGAGCTTCCCTGAAGAATCAAAACGCCTGAGAGTACAGATTGAAGGCGAGGTGGCTGACAAGTACACCATGCTTAAGATGATGTCTGATGCAGGTAAAGAAGAGAAATAAACACAACCTTAAGTAAAATTAGGGTAAAATAACAGAAAAAGGGCTGGAAAAATTATTTTCCAGCCCTTTTTTACATTTTTATACGCTGTTGGTACTAAAAAAACCTTTACACTTGGCCCGGCTTTTACTATTTTGCCTGAAACATATTGGCGGACGGTTGAAGCACAAACGGTAAAAAGCAGTGGTTGAGGGGTATGACGGTAAGCGGTATTTTTAGAAATTTTAGGCAGTGGATGACATCCAGGCCGAAAAAAGTTGTTTTCGGTTTCAGTCTTTTATTTATTCTGGTTTCTGCAGCGCCAGTGGTGGATACCGGCTCCTTCCCCTTTCCCGGAAAAACCGTTTCAGATATCATTACGCCTGTGCTTATGGCCTCCCCCCAGATCAAAACCATAACAGGTAAGATCCGAAAGGGAGAAACCGCCTCTTCCCTGCTCAACGACTACATGCCCCTGAAAACCATCTATGATATTGATAAGAAGGCCAAACCCGTATTCCCCCTGACAAAGCTCAGGAAGGGCCAGCCCTATAAGATAAGTCTGCTGGAAGATTCTTTTGTGGCCTTTGAGTATGAAATCGATACCAATGACCGTCTGTTGATCCGGAGAGAAGCGGACAGCTATGACATTTCAAAACTGCCCATTGACTATCAGATAAAACCCGAAGTGATATCCGTGGATATCCGGTCCTCCCTTTCAGAGGCGGTCAAACGGGCAGGAGAACGAACCTCCCTGACCTGGAAGCTGGCTGATATTTTTGCCTGGGATATTGATTTTATCAGGGATATCAGGCCGGGAGACGAGTTTAAGGTCCTGGTGGAAAAACGCTACAAGGACGGCAGATTCTGCGGATATGCAGATGTAAAGGCCGCCTTTTTCACAAACCAGGGCATTACCTATAAGGCATTCCTTCATGAAAATGCCAAGGGCAGAAAAAGCTATTTCAATGAAAACGGCCAGTCCCTTGAAAAGGCCTTTTTAAAAGCTCCCCTGAACTACTCCAGGATATCCTCCTCCTTTTCAAACCGCAGATTCCATCCCATACTGAAAAAATACCGTGCCCACTCCGGTGTGGATTATGCCGCCCCCAGAAACACCCCCATCAAATCGGTAGCCGACGGGGTAATCAAAAGCATCTACTACAGCAAAAGCACGGGCAGGCAGATCACCATCCGCCATTTTTCCGGATATGAAACCGCCTATTTCCATATGAACAAATATGCCAAAGGCATGAAAAAGGGTAAAAAAATCACCCAGGGTGATGTGATCGGATATGTTGGAAAAACAGGCCTTGCCACAGGCTATCATCTTTGCTTTCGCATGCGCAAAAACGGCAAACCGGTCAATCCCCTTGATCAGAGCCCCTCTGCTGCAAAACCGGTGATTCAGGAGGAAATGGATCAGTTTGCATTTCTGTCCGGGAAATATACTCAGATGATTCGGGCGTATCAGAAGCTTGCGCAATTTAATTAAGCGAGAGAAGCGAGAAAAGTAGTGGTGAACCTTCGGTTCCCCTTTATTTGTTGTCCAATCTGATTCTGTCCGCCCCGGCCAGGATATCCTCTGCATAGTATTTAAGGCTGTTGTAAAAGGAAACCACCTGGACCAAATGGTTAAGGTCAAATCGTCGTATCAGGCCTTCCTTCCGGATGTCGGAAAGCCTTCTTTCCAAAGTATCCAGAAGATCGGACAACTGTTCATGGCCGATATCAGGATTGTCCGTCATCAGTGCAATCAGGATACGGCTTGACTCCCGGCTGATGGCGGAAAGTTCCTTTGCCATGATAATGTCATACCCCTCCCCGTCCAGACTGTTGAGTATCCGGACCATGGTCCTCAGGTGTTCAACTGTCCGTCCCATAAGAAATACCTTGGCCTGGAAATTATCCCCCAGCCGGTATATCCTTGCCTCATGACGGCGAACGTTCAGGAAAAAGGCCTGGTTGCCTCTGACCTCGTTCACCAATGCATCCATGGGCGCCTCATCCACATGCTGCTGCTTGTCGATAAAGGCCGTGACCAGGGTTTGACAAAGGGATTCACAGGCCGCTGCCTGATCGGACAGCCGCTGCTTTAACACATCCGCCTTTCGCTGTGGAAACACCAGAACCGATACCCCGAAGGCACAGAGAATACCGATACCTATTTCAAACACCCGTGATATCCCGAACATGAGGATGTTCTGGTTTGCGATTCCGGTCAGAATTATGATAACCGCGGTGATAGCTGCCATCCTGTACCGGGTTTTGTAACGGGTGAGAAAGGCACAAATTGCAGTGGTGACAAACAGAGCTGCTCCGATCCACACCGGGGTCTGGGGAATAACCGTCATCACTCCCACGCCCAGGACAGCGCCGATAAGGGTACCGGACAGGCGGTAAAGACATATTTCAACAGAGTCTGCCACATAGACCTGCATGACAAT
>PIVQ01001702.1 GCA_003354055.1 Desulfobacteraceae bacterium
TTGTTTGAATGGGCGATCCAGCCGTTTATCTCTTTGGGGATGTAGCCTGCGGGATGGTGTCTCCAGGTTCCGGCTGCCTTTTCAGCCGACATTCTGGCGATCTCACTTTTGTGGTGGTTAATCCAGTCGTTGATTTTATTGATACCGCCCCACTCATAACCGGACGATATGGTGTAGTTGCCGGCGGCCACAAGGGCCAACACCTTATCCAAATTCTCTTGGTGAGCTTTGCGCTCGTCACCCTCGTAAATAGCGATGGTCTTCCTGCGGTGGGCTATATCTTCCTTGATAGCCTTCCTGGTCCAGACCAGCTGTTCTTTGCCCTTTCTGACCGCCTCCTTGTGGTTGGTCATCGCCTTGACATAGTCTGCCTCTATGCCAGCCAAACGTTTTCGTGAATCGGCTATGTCCCGACGGTCATTGTTGTTATCCAGGATGAACTTAGCCTGAAGTATTCTGATCGTGTCGCGCTCGTTTTCGATCTGCGCAAGAATATTGGCCCGCTGTCGCTCCATCTGGGCCTTCCGGTCGGGGTTCAGTTGTCCGGGGTTTTCTGATTTCAGCCTTTGAATACTGGCTTCGGTCATCTCCAGATTGACCTTGGCCAGCCGCTTTTGCCGCCCGATGAAGTCGTTCAAACGGTCAGACAGTCTTTGAACCTCTGCCGTGTCGCCGTCTTTTCTGGCCTGCCACATCTTACGCAGCGTCTGCTGCT
>PIVQ01000145.1 GCA_003354055.1 Desulfobacteraceae bacterium
GCAAATTGTAATCCAAGAGGGCGCGCCGCATCGATGAATTGAGGCAGAAATGCTGCAATGAAGATCAAGCTCTTGGGGTTGGGGATCGTGATAACCACCCCCTGAACAAATAGATTTGTCTTGGAGACCGACGAAGTCTCAAACGCCAGAGGTTCACTTGCACTTCGCCACTGCTTGATCCCAAGATAAACAAGATAGACGGCTCCAGCCCAGCGGAGCCATTCAAACGCTTCTGCAACAACATTTAACAATGAGGTCAGACCGATTGCGGCGACTATAAGCTGCACGGCAATCCCCATTGTCGCCCCGGCAACAGTGAATAGAGCATGTTTCCAACCGAATGAAATACTATGAGCGACTGTTAAAAGTACGCTTGGCCCGGGTAATGCAATCATGATTGCAGTTGCAACAACGAATGCCAGATATACGTGTAATTCCATATTCGATGCCTCCTGTTAATTAGTGATCAACAAATTTGGGCAGAACTATAGAATTTTTGAAAATTAGATTATTGTATAAAATTGACTTGATACTCTTTGGGGGTCACCGTTGTTATTGCTTTGAAATGGCGGTGAAAGTGACTTTGATCAAAAAAGCCGCATTCCAAGGCAACCTGCGACAAATCAAAACCTTTTTGTAAAAGTTCTTTGGAAAGTTCTATTCTGCAATTCAGTCGATATGCATGCGGTGTTATACC
This sequence comes from Desulfobacteraceae bacterium, assembly GCA_003354055.1. Next base: position 698 of record PIVQ01000145.1, read on the forward strand.
TGTGGCTGCCTTAAATTGCCGGAGCAGAGTGTATGGGTTGGCTTTTAGCTCTGAGGCCAGCTGCCTCATGGATGTATCTTTATCTAAATTCATACTTAATTGCAGCTTCAGCTGTTCTATCTGCAAAGAGGGCTCACTTTTTACAGCCGAAGATTCACAGGCGTTTAAAAATATTTTTTCTACAACATCAACCAATAGCTGTTCTTTTTCCAGTAACTCCTCTTCGCCCATCAACGATTCCATCGTATTAATGTATTGTTGATAGACTGAATTATCTTCCAATAAAATGGTGGTCACCGGACGAAAAATATCAACCTGCCACAGGGACTGTTGTAATTGCAAACACCAATCAACATCAAGATAGAGTATATAATAGCTTCGTTTACAGGATCCTTTAGGATTGCAGGAATGAAGTACTTCCGGATTCATCAGCGCAAGGCTTCCCGGTTGTAATTGAACCATCTTCCCTTCAAGTTGATAGATCACTTCCCCTTGATCTATTGCGCCGATACTGAATGTTTTATGCATATGGGCTTTATAGTGCCGCCCGCTGTTTTTTGAATAGCGGCATTCTGCAAAAGGCAGTGTCGGATGTTTTAAAAAATGTTGGTCACTCATTTTTGTTCCATAACTTTAAGATAAAATTGTGTTCCTGTTTTATTATGACATATATCGAGTCCGTAGAAAAAGATCCAACTCGATTTTCATTTTTGTAAGTAGCTCTAAAAATTATAAACAACCATCAAATCTGATCTATAGGCACTTCATATTTTTTACATTCGTTGACCCAGGGAGCGATGCCTTTACACGAAAGTTTTTTATTGTTAAAAGAATAGAGTGAATGCGGCATCGCCCCTCAATCGCCGTTAATATTATCAGGGAAACACTATTGAGCTTAATATGAGACTGAGCATTATTGTAATTTTTATTCTGGCCGGATTGGTTGTTTTTCCTGTCCAGGCCAAACACCATACCTTGGTGGTCTCTGTTGAAGAAGAGGCAAAAGACGGACCGGATGCAAAAATCCTGACCGCCATTGCCGAAGAGCTTAATGCCGAGAAGCTGTTTCAGTATGCACCGTTCAAACGCAGGCTTCTGATGATGGAACGCGGAGATATTGACATGGTCTGCGGCCTGCTCAGGCGGCCGGAACGGGAAGCGTATATTCACTATGTTCTGCCCCCATATAAGAAACGATCAGACACCATCTTCTTTGTTCCAAAAGGAAATACGGGGCAGATCAGGAGCTATGAAGACTTAAAAATACTGAAAATCGGCGAGATACTTAAGACCTATTATACTGATCGAAAATTACCGATTCCGGCTTTTTAATACCTGTAACACAGCTGTTTTTATTATGTTTTTTTGTTGAAAAAACCATGATATCAGGTTAGCCTGTTCATATCTTCCCATTTTCCGCAAACGTATTCAAACCTCTACGCTTTTGAGAGGAACGGTAAAATGAAAAAGATCTTCATACTTGGAATGGTCTTTATATTTTTTTTAACTGGCACCGGCAATGTTTTCAGCCGTGAACCTGCCGTGCAGACCCTTTATTTCGGCTGCCTAAACGCCCCTGATACGAAACTTTTTAAGCGCGCCTTTGCCCTGCTGACAGAAGCATTAAAGAGAAACGGGAGGGGTTTGATCATGAAAAGGCTCCCGGGGAAGCGGAGCCTGATCAATGTAAATAAAGGGCTCACTGACGGGGATGCCTTCAGGGTACATGATCTGAATCAGGACAATGCTTATCCGGGCATCGTGAGAGTAGATGAACCCATATTTATTCTCGATCAGTCGGTTTGGAGCAAAAAAAATATCAAGGTAGATGGATGGGAGAGCCTGAGGCCCTACTCCATTGTGTACCATAGAGGAACCAAATTCATCCGGGACCATGAATCAATATTTAAAAGCGTACAGATCGTTAACGAGATGCAGTCTGTTTTCACCGTTTTAAAAATTGACCGAGCTGACCTAACCATCACCAGCCGGGAAACCGGTATGCTGTGTCTGAAAAAATTTTCCCTTGAAGACAGTGGGATCAAGGTCCAGTACCCCCCGCTTCTGGAAATCGCACTCCACACATACCTGCACAAGTCCCATGCGGCCCTGGCTGTTGAACTTGCCGGGACCCTGAAACAGATGAAACAGGACGGCACCTATAACAGGCTTCTAAATGACGTACAATAGTCATTTCCCGAAAAAATTATTTATCCAACCGTCCTTTTTTCAGCTTTCTGGACAAGGTGGCCTGGCTTAACCCTAAGGCTTTGGCAGCCTTTCGCTGGCTGCCGTATTGTGCCACAGCCTTTGACAATCTTTGGAATTCAAATGCCACCACCTCATCCTGGTATCCCGGACCCTCTGAATCCGGCAGCGCATGAAGGGGTACTGCACCGGACGGCATTGGCGGCAGATCTCCAAGATCAATAAAATCATTTTCCGTCATGGTCACCAGGCGGCGGACCAGGTTTTCCAACTCTCTGACATTGCCGGGGAAGTTGTATTGGGACAGCACCTGGCAGACGGTCTTAGAAAATTCTTTCCGGGTTTTAAACTCCTGGTTGAACCGCTCCAGAAAGGACAGCGCCAGGGGAACAATATCTTCAGGCCGGTCTGCCAGGGCCGGAATGGTGATGGGAACCACATTGAGTCTGAAGTAAAGATCCTGCCTGAAACTGCCGTCAGCCACCATCTGCTCAAGATCCTGGTTGGTGGCCACGATCACTCTGGTATTTATTTTTATAGGAAGGATGCCGCCCACCCGGATCAGTTCCATTGTTTCCAGGAACTTTAGAAGCTTAACCTGAATGGGCAGGGGAATTTCCCCGATCTCATCCAAAAACAATGTGCCGTCCTGGGCAGTCTCAAACAATCCTTTTTTTCCGGTGGCGGACGCACCGGTAAAGGCGCCGCTTTCATGCCCGAAGAGCTCCGATTCGATAAGGGATGGGGTAATGGCCGCACAGTTCAGGTCGGTAAACGGATAGTTTCTCCGCCTGGACAATTGATGGATGAGTCTTGCAATCATGGATTTACCCACCCCTGAATCCCCGGTAAGAATCATGGGCACATCAAACTTGGCCGCCTGGATCACGGTTTGAATCACCCGTATCATGGCCGGGCTTTTGACCACCATCTTTTCCAGTTCAGTGGAGGCCAGGTCCACATCGGAGAAATCAAGGCGCAGGGCGTCTTCAGGCAGTTCATCCGGATACAGGCTCTGGGCCAGCATGTTAATATGGGAGATATCCCGGTCATTGACCAGGACAAACCTGACCTCTCCTTGATCATCAAAAATCGGTATGCCCGTGGAGAGAATCTTCTTCTGAAACCGGGTGGTCTGGATCAGGGAGATGGCTTTTTTCTGACGGATCACCTTTAAAGAGACCGACGGTTCGTAAAAGCCTTCTTTGACAAGATCTCTGACATTCCTGCCCAGAACATCCGTTTTCCTGAACTCAAACATTCTTTCGGTGGCCCGGTTGACCATGACCACGGTGCCGTCCTTGTCCACCACAAACAGCCCGTCCTTTGAATGGGTCATGATGGATTCAAATATCAATTCAAAGTCCCGGGACTTCAAATGACTTGAAATCCCCAGTTTTTTTTCAAACATAGTGTGGACCACCTCCCTTTAAGAATCACTTTTTTAAATTACCCAGCCAATAATTCGGCAAAACAATCCTGATTCAAATTTGCATCATCCCTGCCAGATTGATTCATCCGTGAATTACTCCGGGTGAATCATCCTGCCCCCTGTGACTGACGGCAGGATCATTTACCAATCTAAGGCCCTGTTTAAATGCAACAATTGCACCTAAGCCGAATTAAAACAAATTCCTGGCATACCTGTTGCTATCATTAAATCAAAATTTTGCACCTAAACCTTACCTAAATATACCATAAGAGGAGAAATTTCCATGACAGTCCAATTTCCCACCCAGGCACAGGTCGTTATCATCGGCGGCGGTATTGTCGGATGCAGCACGGCTTATCATTTAACAAAGGCAGGGTTTAAAGACGTACTGCTGATTGAACGAAAAGAGCTTGGATCCGGCACCACCTTTGCTGCGGCCGGCCTCCTGGCCCAGCTGCGCCAGAACCAGGAGATGACCAACCTGGCCAAGTACGCCTGTGAACTCTATTCAACGCTTGGGGAAGAGACAGGGGTGAACACCGGTTTTGTCAGAACAGGTGCCATCGGTGTCTGCCAGACTGAAGACCGCCGTTTTGAATGGCTGCGCGGCGCTGCCATGGCCAAGGCCTTCGGTATCGATATGCATGAAATCAGTTTAACGGAAGCCGAAGACATGGTGCCCGGCATGAGCACTCAGGGGCTGAAGGCCGCCTTTTACCTGCCCAACGACGGCCAGGTGGATCCCATCGGCGCCACCCAGGCCCTTGCCAAAGGGGCTAAAAACGGCGGTGCTACGATTATTGAAAACTGCAAGGTCCTGGATATTCTGACCAAAGACGGAGAAGTACGGGGCGTTAAAACAGAAAACGGGGATGTGGCCTGTGAATACGTAATCAATTGCGCCGGAATGTGGAGCCGGGATATCGGTAAAAAGGTCAACGTCAGCCTCCCCCTCCATGCCGCAGAACATCTCCATGCCATCACGGTTCCCATTGAAGGCCTGAAAAAACATTTCCCCACGGTCAGAGATTTCGACGGCGTCACCTATTTTAAAGAAGAGTCCGGCGGTATCCTTCTGGGCGGATTTGAAGTGGAAGCCAAACCCTGGGGAATGAAAGGCATACCTGAAAACTGGAAATACACTGAGCTGGCCGAAGACTGGGACCAGCTTGAGGTCTTCATGGAATGCGGATTTGACAGGTTTCCCGCTCTCGAAGATGCCCAGATCCGTCACCTTCAGATATCGGCGGAAAGTTTCACTCCGGACAATGCCTTCATGATCGGCGAGGCCCCCCATCTGAAAAACTTTTTTGTGGGCTGCGGCATGAACTCCGTCGGTATTGCAGGATCCGCCGGTGTGGGCCGTGCCCTGGCCCAGTGGATATCACAGGGCTATCCTGACGAACAGCTCTGGCCCGTTGATGTCAGACGCTGGTTCCCCTGGCAGCAGAACAGCAAATATCTCCATGACCGGGTAACTGAATCCGTAGGTATCCTCTACGAACAGCATTACCCCAACCGTCAACGCGCTACGGCCAGACCTGTCATTTGCTCTCCCATCCACGACCGTCTAAAAGACAACGGTGCCGCATTCTCCATGATTGCCGGCTGGGAACGGGCGGACTGGTTTGCACCTGAAGGCGTTGAGGCGGTTCACAAATACGACTGGAAAAACCCCAACTGGCTGCCGTACCAGAAAGAAGAACACCTGGCCATCCGCCACGGCGTCGGGATGTATGACCTGACCTCCATGGGCAAATTCATGGTACAGGGAAGGGATGCGCAATCCGTACTCCAGAACATCTGCACCAACGATGTATCAGGCGCTCCGGGCACCGTGGTTTACACCCCCGTGGTTAATGAAAGAGGCGGGTTTGAAACCGATATCACGGTCACCAAAATCGATGAAGAGACCTTCTTTATCGTCACCGCAGCCGGAACTCCCATCCGCGACCTGGATTATATCAAACGCCGCACGCCCAAAGACGCCATCTGCACCATCATTGACGTCACCCACGGTTATTCCATGCTGGCGATCATGGGCCCGAAATCCCGAGATCTGATGGCAGATATTACAGGTGCGGACCTTTCCAACGAGGCCTTCCCCTTCTCAACCGCACAGGAAATCGACATTGCCTACACCAGAGCCATAGCGGTTCGCATGTCATATGTCGGTGAGCTTGGATGGGAATTGTACATCCCCACCAACTTTACCCTGGCTGCCTTTGACACCATCATGGAAAAAGGCAAAAAACACGGTCTGAAACTGGTAGGCATGCAGGCGGTCAACTCCCTGCGTCTTGAAACCGGCTACCGCCACTGGGAATCCGACATTACACCTGATGACACGCCCTGGGAAGCGGGCCTGGGCTTCGGCGTCAAACTGGATAAGGATGATTTCATCGGTAAAGAGGCCCTGATGACCCAGAAGCAAAAAGGCCTGACCCGGAAGATCGTCATGTTCACGCTGGAAGATCCCGACATCATGCTCTACGGCAGCGAGACCATATACAGAAACGGAGAGTACAACGGCATTGCCACTTCAGGCGGATACGGCTTTGAAATAGGGGCTGCCTGTGCCATGGGATATATGAAAAATCCCGAAGGTGTTACCAAAGAATGGATTGAAGCGGGACGTTACGAAATCATGGTGGAAGGAAAGCTTCGGCCTGCCAAGCTTCACCTGTCCTCACCCTATGATCCCAGAAACCTGCGGACCAAAATGTAATCAGCCATACAAGATTTAAGGAAATACAAATGAATATTATCGTACTCATGAAACAGGTGCCGGATACCGAAGCACCGGTGGAAATAGCAAGTTCCTGTGACCGCCTGGACACCGAAAATCTCAAATGGGCCATCAACCCCTATGATGAATTTGCCCTGGAAGAGGCCCTGCTCATTAAAGAAGCCAAAGAAGATGTCACCGTCACTGTACTTACCGTCGGTCCGGACCGGGTTTCCGAAGCCATCCGGGTGGCCTATGCCATGGGTGTGGATAATGCCATCCACATCAATGACGAATATGATGAAGAGCAATTCGGGGCGGTTGATGCCTATACCACCTCAAAGATCATTGCAAAGGTTCTGGAAGATACCCCCCACGATCTGATCATCGCAGGCAACCGGGCGGTGGATGATGACAATTACCAGGTACCGGCCCTTATATCCAAGATGCTGAACATCCCGATGATTTCCCTGGTCACCAGCCAGAAAATTGAAGACGGATCCATCGTCTGCGAGCAGAGCATTGACGGCGGCACTGCGGTTGTAAAAGCTGCCCTACCCGCCATTATCACGGCGCAGAAAGGGTTAAACGATCCCAGATACCCGGCCTTCAGGGCCATCATGAAAGCCAAAAAGAAGAAGGTGGATGAACGGGAACTTACAGAGATTGGATTCAATCCTGAGACCCTGGGAGTTGCAGGTGCCAAGGTAAAGATCCGCACCCTGGAATTCCCGCAGGAAAGGGCAGAAGGCAAACGGATTGAAGGCAGCACCCCGGCTGAAAAAGCAGCGGAACTTGTCAGACTTCTCAGAGAAGAAGCCAACATCATTTAAGGATAAGGAGAAAACCAATGACACAAGATATACTCATCATTACCGAACTCTGGAATGAAAATTTCAGGAAAATATCCTTAGAAGCTGTAAGTGAAGGCAAACGTCTGGCAAATACACTCGGCTCCTCTCTCACGGCCATGGTGCTGGGAGCAGGTGTTGAAGCACAGGCCAAAGAACTTGCCCTTTACGGGGCTGACACCATTATCCTGGCAGATGACCCGGCCCTGAAGACCTTTCGCCCGTGTGAATATGAAAATGTAGTGACAGGCATCATCGAAGAACGGTCACCCGGAATAGTTATTTTCGGGGCCACCCGCCAGGGCAGAGAACTTTCCGCCTGCGTGGCAGCCCGTCTGGATGCAGGTCTGGCAGTTGAGTGCTCGGGACTGCTCTTAGAAGAAGGACGCCTTACGGCCACCCGGACCCTGTACGGTGGAAAAGTCATTGCCACCGTGGACATTGACGGTCCCATCCAGATGGTCTCCATCCGGCCTAATATCTTTGAAATTACCAAAGCTGAAGGCGCGGGCAAACTGGAAGCCATTACCGTTGAAATAGGTGAGGTGAACGTTACCCTGATCGAAGAAAAGATCGAAGTATCTGCCAAGGCAGAGCTCACCGAAGCTGATTATATTGTATCGGGCGGCAGGGGTTTGGACGGTGAAGACTTCAGTGTTGTCGAGGAGCTGGCCGACATACTCGGCGGTGCCGTGGGCGCCTCCCGAAACGCTGTGGATCTTGGCTGGCGACCCCAGTCCGACCAGGTGGGCCAGACCGGCAAGGTGGTCTCTCCCAAACTCTACATTGCCTGCGGCATCTCCGGTGCCATGCAGCATGTGGCCGGTATGTCCACCTCCAATGTCATCGTTGGCATCAACAATGATCCGGATGCCTTGATTTTCAGAGCATCTGACTATTGTATTGTGGATGATCTGTTTGAGATCGTTCCTGCCATCACAGCTGAACTGAAAAAATAAACCCGAAGAGAACCTTAAGTTTTCTCCCGGCTAAGGCGTGGCGTCAAATCTAAGTGAATAGCCGTCGATGGAAATGCCACGCCAACTACCTTGGGTGGTTTATTTTTGATGCTCCGCCTAAGACAATCCCAATTGCAATAGAAACCGGCCGGGGAGAAAAAAAAGACCGGGGTGCCTCAAACACCCCGGTCCTTTCCGTCGGCCCCTCACGCAAAAGTGTAATGCGTTACAGGTTTATCCATTACACATGTGACAACTTTATTACACCGTTACACTTGCATGCATAGTCCCTCCCCTTCCTCTGCCTATGCGGTCTTTCAGGCTTCGCGGCAATTTCCGACACCCGATCCTTCCATGGCACAAATCTTGATTCGTTTTCCCGGTAAGCAGCCAATACATGGTATTGGGCAACCAGGTATGGTAAACTTTGACAGCGGACAAAACAGACCCGCCAAAGGAAATACTGAAATGGGAAAAAAACAACTCCCCAAGGCAAATCAGATCATTATTGCAGTCCTGTTTTTATTTCTTGCGGCCATGACATTTCACCTGACCCTACTTCCGAAGGATCCGGTTTCCATCCGTCTCCACGACGATCAGATCGATATCCAAAAACTGACCAATGCCATTGCCACCTTTATCATTGAAAAAGGATACGGATATCAGGTAAAACTTGTGGAAAGCACCATTAAAGAGGTCCATGAACGGCTGACGGAAGGAGATATCGATATCACTCTTGAAATGTGGAAGGATAATAATCTGGCCTGGTACGACATGGCCGAAACAAAAGGGAATGTCGTAGATCTTGGCCCCATCTATACCGGCGGCCGCCAATACTGGATCATCCCCCGGTGGTATGCCCGGGAAAATAATATTACCTCTGTATTTCAGATGAAACAGCACTGGCGCGACTTTGCCAATCCTGAAGATCCTTCAAAAGGCATCTTCTTTAACTGCATTTTCGGATGGAGCTGCAGGGATATCAACCGGGTAAAACTTAAGGCCTACGGTCTGGACCGATATTTTAACACCGTATCCCCCTCGTCCCCCGAAGCGCTGGAAGCCATTTATAAGAACGCCCTGATGCGGGAACTCCCGGTATTCGGATACTATTGGGAACCCAACGCCCTGATTGCCAACCAGGACTGGTATGCCCTGGAAGAACCGCCCCACTCAGCCCAAGTCTGGGAAACCATTATCCAGGCAGCCACGGATCCTGATGCAAAAAGCCCCGAAGAGGCCTGTGCATTCCGAGAAATCAACGTCCATAAAGTCGCCCACCATGATCTTCTGGACAAGGCCCCTGATGCCGCCCTCATGCTAAAAAAGATGAGAATCGATACCCGTATTTTTAATAAAGTCCTGTTCTCTAATGCCCAGCGCAATACCAGTCCCAAAGCTTTCCGGCAAATGGCCCTGCGTTTTCTTACAACTTACCCTGCCCAATGGCGCCCTTGGGTCACTGATAAGGCCGCTGAGAAGATAAAAACCGCCCTTGAATCGAGTGAGGATCAACTCCCGGTCACCTCGGCAAATAAAAACGGAACCGACACGGAGGGGTAATGGGACGGTTCTTCAAACGTATCCACATAAAAATCATCTTCGGCGCCCTGATCCCCATTCTCCTGGTCATGGGGGTGATCACCCTGCTGGCCCTGGTGACCATTGAAAACACGGCCCTGGAGGTCGTGATCAAACGGGATACGGAGCTGGCTGAAATCGCTGCCAACCGATTGTCTGAAAATTTACAAAAATACCCCTTTCTTCTCCAGACCCTGGCGGAAAAAGATCCTTTAAACACCAAGGGTAAGGACCAGGCAGGGTCCATCGTTGCCCTGACCCGGAACTGGCTTCACATTTTTGACGGGGGGATTTTTATATACGATACCAAAGGCAATGTGACATGGTCTTACCCCGAACAAAACCTATTGACTACCCCAAGGTTTCCGGACATCAGGGGGTTTGAAACCATTCAAAGCAGTCTGAGGCCTTATTTCTCAGATATTATTTCCACCGACTCTCCTGCCAGGAACATCATTGTCATTGGCGTACCTATTATCGGGCCAGACGGAGAATGCACAGGTGTCGTGGCGGGTATCAGCTCAGTAAACTACTCCACCCTGGGGGCTACATACACCAAGGTGCTGGAATATAAATCCGGGAAACGGAGCTATGCCTTTCTGGTGGACGGCAAGGGCAGGGCCCTATACCACCGCCACAGTTCTCTCATCGGATCAAAGATGGAGAACCGTAAAGCGGTTGAACGCGTGGTGGCGGGTGAAACCGGTGCCATGATCACGGAAAATGATTCAGGAGAACGGGTGATCTCCGGCTTTGCACCGGTACCCGGAACCGGCTGGGGCATCGTGACCCAGGGGAACTGGAGCATGATCCAGGACCTGATCGGGTTTTATACCCGACTCTTTCTCATCATTCTCTGGGCCGGTGGCACACTGTCCGGTCTGCTGGTATTTTATCTGATCCAACGGCTTATGCGACCCATAAGGGACTTGACCCGGGGGGCGGAACAGGTTGCCAACGGGCAGTTCATTGAAATCCCGGTCAAACCCACGGGTGATGAAATCGAAATCCTGGCCAGACAATTCAACTCCATGGCCAGGGCCACCAAATCCTCTTTTGCCAATATCAACAAGCGCCTCCATGACCTTGATATGGCAAGACGTGCCCTCAAGCAAAGCGAAGAAAAAATCTCAGGCATCATAAATGCGGTCAATGATGCCATGCTCATGGTGGATGATACTGGTAAAATAAGGTGGATAAATGACAAGGGCAGAAAACTGTTCGGTGACGCTGCCGAAGAAAGCCCGTACTACGAAATCATTTACCAGCAGGCGGAACCACCCGATGATTGCATTATCAGAAAGTGTTTTACTACCGGCATTGAAAACGATACGGAACTTAAGATTCTCAACATGGGAAAATTCCAGGATTTCTGGTGCACCTGCAATGTGGTCCAGCGCCATAGTGATGGCCAGGTCTCCCGGGTGGTGGCGGTGTGCAGAAATCTGACCGAGAAAAAACGTCTCCGGGCCGAGGTATTAAGAAATGCCCAGCTGGCGGCTTTAGGAGAACTTGCCGCAGGCATTGCCCATGAGATCAACAACCCCATCAACGGAATTATCAACTATGCCCAGATTATTGAGGACACAGGTAATTCCGACACGCCCCATGCCCAGTTGCCGTCCAGGATCATAAAGGAAGGAGAAAGGATCGCCATCATCGTAAGCAAACTCCTCTCATTTGCCAGGGCCGGCACTGAAAAAAAAGAACCGTTGATCTTTCAGGAGGTTATTGATGATGTGCTGGACCTGACCTCTACCATGCTGAAAAAAGAAAATATTATAATTGAAATGCACATCCCGGAGGGCCTGCCCGCTGCCAGAGCTGTGGTGCATCAGATCCGGCAGATATTTTTAAATATTATCTCAAA
>PIVQ01001703.1 GCA_003354055.1 Desulfobacteraceae bacterium
CAGGGATCATCTTTCTTGTCCAGATCACTGTAAATGATGCCGGCCAGAAGGTCTCCTCCGAAATAGGAGCCGATATTGGGAAAGAGAAAGACCTGACCACCCGCGTGGATATCCAGTCCGATTTCCGAGGCTGGGATTGTATCGGGAATGTTTACACAGGGGATATAGGGTTCTTTGATAATCTCAAAGGCCTCAATACCCAGGAAGAGATGGGTCATGGCGGTATTGCCGGCACCTGTGACCAGAAAAATATCATTGGTCGTAAGATTCTGCTCACGGCAGAGAATCGCAAGATGCTGGTTGACCGACGCAATCACCAGTTTCTGAAGCTCCTTTAACCCGCCGGGTTTATTGGAGTGGTGAATCCTGGCCAGAACATCCGGGCCGATGACGGCCTGGGGATTATCCAGACCTATTTCTCCCAGGACCTCACGGGTCTCAAGGTTTATCACCCGGATCACAATCCGGGTGGTGCCGATATCAATGGCAGCCCCAAGCACTGGTCTGTCATGATCCGGCGCAAGAAGATCCACCAGACGCCAGGACCGTCTGTCCTTAAACAGGACGGCCTTGGCCTGAAGTTCCCATTGCCGCAAACGGGACGGCAGGGAGGCAAGCTGCGCCCAGGGAATGTGAACCTGATCTGTGTCCAATTCCTTTTTCAGGGCCATCTCAAGCCGCTGACTGTCTGCCAGGTTATTCCCCAGCACCGGTT
>PIVQ01000146.1 GCA_003354055.1 Desulfobacteraceae bacterium
GAAAGGGCAAGAATCGATGAGATGATGATTCAGTCCGAAAAAATGCTTTCTTTAGGCGGTCTTGCCGCAGGCATGGCCCATGAGATCAATAATCCCCTTGCCGGTGTTATCCAGAATATCCAGGTTGCGACAAATCGCATAAAAAAGGATCTTCCTAAAAATAGATCCGTTGCAGAAGAATGCGGTACCTCATTAGATGCGCTTAACTGCTATATGGAAAAACGGGATATTTTTCGAATGATGGATTCCATTATGACGTGCGGAAAACGTGCAGCCCAAATAGTAGAAAACATGCTCAGCTTCAGTCATAAAAGTGAAGGCCTCACAACCCGGGAGAATCTCTGCAAATTGGTGGATAAAACGGTTGAACTGGCTAAAAATGAATATGATTTAAAGAAAAAGTTTGACTTTCGGCAAATAGAAATTCAGCACCAATATGAGCCGGACCTGCCTGATATTTACTGCCAAAGAAGCAAAATTCAACAGGTCGTTCTGAATATTTTAACAAACGGGGCCCATGCCCTGGCCGAGAATAAAAAAGCCAATGATGAAATCAGTCGTTTCATCCTCAGTATAAAGTCTGACAAAGACATGATATGCCTGGAAATAAAAGACAACGGCCCGGGTATGGAGGAAGCCATACGCAAAAGAATCTTCGAACCCTTTTTTACAACAAAACAAACAGGTACCGGTATCGGGTTGTCCATTGCGTATTTCATTATTACGGAAGAGCATGGTGGAACCATGGAGGTCGTATCTTCACCAGGCAAAGGAACAAAATTTATTATCAGGTTACCGGTCTAATTATATACCACTTTTTTAATCGATCAGCTCGATCTCCAGTCCTTCTAACAGCCGAATCGCTTCAAAACGGCTGAATTTTGCATTTTTGATTTTATTGTTCATTATATTGATGTTGTAATTAACCGCCTCTGTAAAATTGGCCCCTGTTAAATCAGTTCCGTTAAACAGGCTGTTGGCAAAATCCGTTTCCGTGAAGTCTGCATTAGAAAAAACGCCGTCTCTAAAATCTACATCATGGGCATTGCAGTTTTTGATAACGATTCGGCTTAACTTCAGGCCTATGAATGTATTATCGTTCATTATACAGTTTATAAATTGTAATGGGGAGGCCAGGGCAACCGTGGGCCAGTCAACGGTTGCCCAGTTAATCCCAATCACTTTGCAGTCTTGAAAAAGAACATCGGAAAACCTGCTGAAGGTAAATTTGGCCACACTTAGATTGCAATTGTTAAACCGGCAATCAATAAAGCTGCAGTTTTTGAAGCAGGTGTCGCTAAAATCGCAATCGTTGAATCCACACTCTTCAAAAGTCGTTTCATTTATTTCATGACCGGAAAGGTTTAGTTGAGAAAATTCTTTGGAAAAATAGTCTTTATTTTTTTTATTGAAATTAGTCATTTTATCCCATTGATTATAGATGATTTTCTGATTCGTATCCTGAACTCTGATACCGGATTTTAACTGGAAATAGCATCAATTTTCATTGGGTGTAAAGTGATTTTTAAACGTGAGAATTTCCGCTTCCAGAACAATAGTGTTCTGGAAGCGGAAATTTGGGGTGTATTATTATTTTTTGCGTCTTTTAACGCCTATCAGTCCCAGGAGGCCTGATCCGAAAAGCCATATTGCCGCCGGAACAGGGACAGGATCAGCCTGAAGATCAACAGATCCCGCAAGTGTCATGGGTACGGTAAAAGGGGCTGACAACACTATGGGGCTTTCGCCTGACTGGTTCAGCTCGTTAATTATGCCGGACAAAAGTTCGCTCGTATTCCCGCCGTAAAGGGAGAGCGTGTCAATTCCAATGGCGTATCTGTCAGTAACATCCTGGCTTGGGGTGAATGTGAAATCGTAATCAAGGGTCGCATCTGTCAGGGAATACTCGCCGAACTGGGTTGTGATCGGCTGGGTTCCGACATGGTGCATGGCTGTTGTACCGTCACCCAGAAACCATGACGGATTGACGCCCTGAAACGTACCAAGGGCCAGGTCGGGCAGCTCCAGTTTATAGTCGAACATCCCGAAAAGTCCCAATGTCATATCAACGGAAGCTGTATAATCCAATTGCATACTTCCCAGTGGCGGATCAAAATCAAAATCCACAACCAGGTCATCTGTTGTTACAACAGATAAGAGACTGCAATTATCAGCCACGTGCAGGCTAATTCCTCCGCTTTGGAAATTAAATGTGTAGGAGTAGGCCTGCGCCATTGATGACACTCCTACAATTAGAAAAAATGTAAAAATTCCTGCCAGTGCTTTTTTCATTTGTATCTCCTTATTGTTTTTCTAATTCCCGTATTCCCAGGCAAACATCTCAAGGCAATCGGGGTCGAATCCTGCTGCAAAAATTGCTAAGTCCAGACCGTCAACATCTGAATCTCCGTCTTTCTCGGCCGTGCATTCGGAAACTGCAGAGTACTGTATTTCCATGCTGGGCCTTCCATACTCACTGTATTCACTTGCCTTGATTCCGGTTAGTATCTGTGAGTCATTTATTAAAATCAGGCCGTTGTTGATAGCTGAATGATCAGACCATGACTGAACCAACTCGGTTACATCAAATTCAGGATAATATGACTGATTTTCAATCGGGGCCGTGCTGACGGGCAGGGCGCAATACTCTCCCCCCGGCACGGACCAGTCCACGCCGGTCTCCCTTTCTTCCCAGGTCGCCGTGTCTTCATCCCAGCCTTCCGTCAGTTCACACAGTTTAAATTCCTGGTCCTCAACATAGTTGGAAACAGACCAGCAGTAGAATTTAATTGTTGCCGAATGAATTTTTTTGTTCATCAGGTTGTCCGGCAGGCTGAATTTTATGGCCATATTGACTTGTGGAGTTCCGCCTATGCTTTTATACAGAGTATTGCCGAAGTTGGTCTGGGGATTGCCGGCATCAAGATAGGCATCTGTACCCCCCTGGTATTCGTCAATGTTTTGCTTTAAAGTGACGGAGAATGTCTGTTCAGGGACATATTCAGACGCCTCATTGGAATATCCTGAGTCACCGTAATTATTTACAGCCTTTATCCTGTAGGTATAGGTATGAACTGCCGCTACGGAATTATCCAGGTAGGATGAGGTGTCGGACGAAAGCTGGGTCAACTCAATAAATCCTGCAGTATCCGTCCCTCGTTCCAGAACAAAACTATCTTCATTATTGCTGTTATCAGACCAGGAAAGTTCAATGCCGCTGTCTGTCAGAGTGGCAACAAGGTCTGAAGGATCCTGGGGCACCTCACTTGAAATCTGAACAGAGGCCGTATTTGATGCGCTTGAAGAACAGAGCCCGGTATCACCGTTGTAACTGGCAACCACCCGGTATGAGAAACTGCCCTGTTGAACATCGGTATCAGTATATTGGGTAATATCTGCTGCTACCCTGGCATAATCATTATTCCAGGTGCCGCTGTTCTCCCGGCGCTGGATGATAAATTCCGCTTCATTGTCATCCGCAGAATTATCTGACCAGGAAAGGTTGATCTCGGTTTGCTCCTGATTTACAACCGCAGTTAACCCGGAAGGGGCCGGTCCGCAAACAGTGGTATTCCAGCCGGCAAGGGTTGCCCACAACCACCAGGCAGCGTATCCTTTTAAATTCCCGTTTAAATGCTGGCTGTGAGATGCCCCGGAAGCCCACCAGTCAACATCCTGAACATGGGAGTCCTGCCAGGTAAGGGCCCAGTTGCTCTCCTTTGAACCGTTTCCGTCACTGTCATAGTAACACCCGTCATCGGCCGAAAGCTCCATATAATTGACAAGGCCTTCAGGATCATAACTTTCAATGTCAGCAAAATCAAAAAGGATTCTGTTGTTTGTCCTGCAATGGTTCCTGATATGCTCGTTGGCCAGATTCAGCTGGCCGTCAGGCCCGGTGCCATCCAAATGACCGGTCATAAAAACAAAATGGACATTCGGATAGTCATTAATAAGTCCTTCCATTAAATTCAGATAGATATCAATGTTGGCGATGGATGTGCTGGCCTGGCCGCACCAGGACCATATCACCACATTAACATCTGAATTTGCCGGAGTATTGAGATAATCTCTTGTTCTTTGCTCCCAGGTATACCTGTCTGGATTTCCAAGATCACCGGATACAAAATAGTTATGAAGATCAAGGGCACCTACGCTGCCTCCGTTATTCCAAAGATAGAGGCCGGGTGTCGCGCCGTTTGCCGTCATGAACTGGTCAAGGGATGCACCGCTGTCTGAACCCATCCCCGATATCAGCTGACTGCCGTGGGAGGTATGCCCATAGGCAATATGCAGATCCGATTTAGCCTGCTCAATTGCAGCCTCAGGGATTTGACCGATATCTGTGCAGGTATGATCTATAATGATGGGCTCTGCCGCATGAACGGCAAAGGGCAAAAACAAGGAAAAAACCAATATGCCGGCAATTGCTGCGATCGCTTTTTTTGCATATAACATTCTTTTTCCCATTCTTTTCCTCATTCTTTTTTCCTTTTAAAACCTAAAAAACCTAAAAGCCCGCTTCCAAAAAGAATGAGGCTGCCGGGAATAGGTACGGCACTCTGGCTGAACCCGTCGGTTGAAAAGTATGCAGGATCCACACTTTTGCCCTGGTAATCATAAAATCCCATATCTGAAAAACTAAGCTCGACACTGGATGTTATGGACAGGATATTGCCGCTGAGCATGGGGGCATAATCAGGATCAGACCAGTTATAGTCATCATATACGGCATTCCAGGATCCGAAATTCTCAAAGATCCAGTTGCCCTCGTTCGGAACGGCATTGCCAAGCGTAATTGCCCAGTCATCACCATAGTCGCCGCCGGCTACCTTGAATTCAACCCCGCCGACTCTTGATTCTATCTGTGCAATCATGTCAGGATCCGGGATATCAATATCAAGGGTATAGGTATAACTGATCAGAGTTGCTGATGCATTGCCTGCGAATACCAGGAAAAAAACTACAAAAAATACTGATAAAATTCGTTTCATAAAATCGCTCCTTTTTAAATTTTTGATTTAATACAATTGATGTCACTGGGTGTAATGCTGCCGTTTCCGTCGCAATCCATGTAACAGGGCACCTCAGTATTGCCCATGTTGAACTTGACTGCGTTGACGTCACTGGGTGAAATCGCACCGTTCCCGTCTGCATCACCTAACTGAAAAACATCAACAGATCCGAAATAGACATTATCGCCGTCAAGAACCTGAGGAACATCGTTATCCAGCCGGACAAAATTCTTGTAAGATGAGGTTCCGTCTCCCTTAGCATATGAAAGAAAAAGGGTGGGATCCGCCGGGATCAGGGCATCGGCAGGTTCAAATCTTACCATGCCTAAGAATACCCTTGTCCCCTGTTCAACCCCTTGTGTGGGATTTGCAGGATCAATCTTGCCGCCGATGATGACAACTTCTCCTGCCACAGAAACATCCGGCGCAGGATTATTCCTGTATACGGCCGAGCTGTCCCCGAGGTACCATTTTGTCCCGTTGTCGGTGTAGGGTATGGAATCAGGGTCTTTTAGGACCTCGGCCACAGTCAGTTCAGATGGATCATAGTTCAGGGTAACGCCGTAGCTTAAAAGGTTCGTCACATTTACATCTGCATAAACATAGACGATCAGCTCCGTCTCATTGATGGCGCCTTCTGCAAAAACATCCACCTCTGCGCCAAAGGCACATACAGGGATTGCAGCACACAAAAAGGCGATTGCGATAGCTTTTTTAAATTTAGATAAATTCAATCTTCTCCTCCTTAAATTATGGTTGTAAAAAAAATCTGGTTCCCGCTGGTATCCGTCGCCGGTCCAAGCATTACTCAAGGCAGGCCTCGTCAACAGCAGGGGGTGTCAAAACCGGATTTGCGTTTTCGTGGTGTACGGCAACAATGGTTGTTCCTGAATCGGTTTGAACGCCGTCATCTATAGTCAGTTTGAAGATATGGGGCCGTGCAATACCGGAAACAAATTGGACGATCTGCTGATCA
This sequence comes from Desulfobacteraceae bacterium, assembly GCA_003354055.1. The sequence continues at coordinate 5,992 of PIVQ01000146.1, forward strand.
GGCAAGTCAACACCTGAGTAATTGGCAGCAAGCAATGCCAGATCTGCTCCGTCAACATCATCGTCGGCATCAAAATTTGACAGATAGCAGTCGCCTTGGCAGTCCCGGGCACCCAGAATATTGGAGATGTTTTGAATATCTCCTGGACCCAGGGGATTTTCCTGGGTCCAGGTATAGCTGTTTATGGTATTGCTTGATTGGCTTTGACTGCCGTCCAGGGTCACGGTCTGACCCACTTCTACCTGCCGGGTTCTCCCTGCATTTGCACTGATATAGGATGCCGTATCCCCGACGGCAGTTACACGGACATAGGAGACCGGACTTCTGTTGAATGAGACGTCGTCAAGCGTATCCCTTACGTTGAATCGGAAATAGTAATTTCCCTCCTGATTCGGTGTAAAGGTGATGGCGGAGGTATTTCCCTCATCGCTTAAGAGGACTGAGGATTCCGGTGCTGAATAACACTCCCAGCGATAGACCAGATCAACATTGTCAGGCGCATATGCATCAAAGCTTTGTGAACCGTCAAGTGTGACCTGGGTGCCAACGGTTACAAGCTGATCCTCCCCGGCTGCAGACACAGGAACCGTCTGTTCTGTGCAGGTCGAGGGAACCGGATACGAAAAATACAGGGGGAACGGATCTGATAAATCGCTCTCCACTCCTGATACAAAGGCGGATGTTGCATATACGGTAATCACCGTCTCATCCCGTGTGTAAAAATGCCACAGGAGACCTGCATCCGGCAATTGATTACCGGCCTTTCTGGCGGGAATGGTTGTCTGGTAGATTATGGGACCATCATCGATGCGCACATAAATATTATCATGATGGATATCTCCCGTACCATGATCTGCACCGATAAGAAGCCCTCTCCAGAAATACCCGGGCGTCTGGGCAGTCGGCATCATTCTTTTTGCCGAAACGGGCTGCTGTTTTTCCAAGTCAAGGTTTTTAACCGGCAGTGGGAGTTTTTCAGCCCCATAGGCATATACGCCGGATAAGATTAAAAACAACAGTGAAAGACGTATCAGTCTTATAAAATTCACACTCACCTCCTTGGATAATAGATTGACTGTAATCAGGCTGGCTCTCACTGTATCAATGGCAATAATGGTACCAATTCGGAAAAAGAATTCTAACTACCGGGAATTATGAGTAATATTGATGCAAGATGCGGATTTTAATTTCGGGGGGACCTGGCAAAGAAAAATACATCCGATCAGATGCAGGGTTTTGCATACACATAAACGGCCGTTACAATCGGTTTTTCCGGTATTTTATTGGTTGAATCGGCGTAAGAGGCTGAAAAGAAAGGGGTATTGCCATTATCTGCGCATTGGAATTATCAAATGGCCGGAAAACCCTTCACCGGTGGATAAAAGGGCGTAGAAAACATGGGCAAATGTGCCAAACAAGGGAATGGCAGACAAAAAGCATGAAGGGTAATTCCTTCGGCAAAAAGACGTCAACAATTGAAACTATAGGCTTTCAGCTTGTCTAACCTCAGGTTTAAGGCCGAAATAGACGTTTCCACGTATAAAACTAAGGAAAGCCTTAAAAAAAGTCCGACCCGGTTGCAAGCCGTGTTTTCTATAGAGGTAACTGTCTGTAATCACATCGTGTTTTTTTAAGCGATTTTGTCTGGCACAGCAGTTGCAAAATACTTTCATGGCAATTGTTCTGAATTCAAAAATGGAGAAAAGTCATGATGCCGATACAGAAAATATCCAACAGGTTGTCAACTCCCCCGGGAATGGTCTTAAGTGTGGTAGAAAAAAAGACGGATTATAAAAAATTGTGCCGTCATATCGTTGATCTGAACCAAAAAAAGTCCCCGGTTGAAATAATCAGACAAGGTATCAGGTGTTTAAAAGAGGTAATCAACTGTCGGGTTTTCGCCTTTGCAATAAAAAAAGATAACAGGGTTGATGTATGGCTTGATCCCTCAACATGCAAAGAACCACTTGAAAAGATAATCGTCAAGGACTTTGATCTCCCGGATAAAAACCGGCTTAACTATCTAAATCTGGCGGCAGATGAATCCGGGAACACCTATGATTTGAAAAAACTGGTCTCCTTTGGAACAGGCCGGGAACACCTGAAAATATATATAATTCCGGAGAACTGCATGTCCTCTTATCATGAGGATATGGTGGATCTTATCCTTCAAAGCTGTTCTTTTGCAATCGCAAGGCAGGAAAAAATAGATATCCTGTCAAATGCCGCCGCCATAGACCCTTTGACCGGCTGCTACAACAGAAGAGAGTTTGAAAATCAGCTCAAAAAAAATATATCAGGGGCGATGCGGTATAAAACCGATTTATCCATTTTCATGTTTGATCTTGATCACTTTAAAAAAGTGAATGACGAATACGGCCACCTTGCAGGAGACGAGGTGCTAAAAGACATCGCCTCAATTGTTCAAAGCGACATGAGAGAAGGGGATATCGTTGCAAGGTACGGCGGAGAAGAGTTCATTGCCATCCTGCCGGGGGCAAGTAAATTCAAAGCTATGGAACTTGCCGAACGCCTGAGGATAAAAATTTCAAATAAGGCAACTCAATATAACAATGATAAAATTCACGTGACAGCCAGTTTTGGCGTTGCCCAGTTTGATCATGAATGCACAGATATTAAAAACCTCATAAAAAATGCTGATGACATGCTGTATAAAGCAAAAGTCAAAGGCCGTAACATGGTAATGCCCGGCCTGATAAAAATAGTATCTCCTCAAATTCAACCGCAAATGAAACATGCCGGGACACTTTGATTTAAAATTCCGGATTCCAGCTGACAGATGCTGTTAGAAATTCATACTGAAATATTCTATAATTGAATCTCATCCCAGAGTTGTCAATTTACCAAGATATAATATTATTTCTTGCAACTTTCGGAGTGGCAAGGATATCCTTAAAAATTGAATTGATATTCGAACTTTTCCAAGCTTGTTTTCAAATCGGTTGGATGTTATTCAAAATTTCAGGATAAGAGGTTCGTTATCGGAGAATAAATGATATTTTATTTATTACATGGAGGTTACCATGATCCAATACTTCAAAATAACTTTAATTTGCTTTCTCCTTGCTACTTGTTCCTTTTTGTTTATAACTACCGCCCAGAGTAAAAGCTCTAATAATTCAAAGAACTACCAAAACTTTCAGCAAGCCAAACCATCAAAAAAGGTTACGCTTGCACCAATATCATTTCGTGTGAAAAAGGTAACTTTCAAGGAAATACCCGTCAATCAGCAAACCCATATTGCAGTGATAATTGAATTCAATAAACCTGTTGATGCCTCCAGTGTTGCAACGGGAACAAATTGCAGAGTCCTAAAAGAGAACAACGGCTTCTGGGTAGATGCCTACCCAACAGCCGGTTCCAACCTTAGAGTTGTAGATCGCTTTGTTACATGGACCATGGGCAGTCCAATCAATACAAATGATCTCCATAAGGTTCATCTGAGGGGAACCATTAAAGCCACTGCCGGAGAATACCTGGACTGCAATAATGATGGAAAGGGAGAAGGCGGATCTCTGCCGGCATATAATTCGCAAATTTACCGACCCATGGTAACTATTTTGGAGCCAATACCAAAAAATTAAAGTAACCTATTCAGCACTTTGCAAATTTAGACTGATGCAGGTATCCTTGACTTTCGAATGGTAAACAAACTGTGTAGATATGGTTATCTTTAAAAAAGGAAAGAATAAATGGCTTCTGAAACATTTGAACGATTACCAGAAGATAAAAAAGCTCGAATTCTTTCTGCTGCCTGGAAAGAGTTTTCAGAGAGAATCTATGAAGAGGCAAAAGTGGTAAACATCTGTAAGAATGCGGATATTCCACGAATGACGTTTTACAGTTACTTCGCCTCTCTTGCTGACATCTATGAGTATCTCTATAAGACTTTATCTCAAAATTACCTCAGTGGCTCAATTACAAACTGTAAGGTTGAATCCTATGATATTGAATGGGAAGAGTATTATATGAAACTGATTGATTCTGATCAGGGACAACGAATCCTCTACGAATCAATGCAGATTGTACCACTTAAAGAGCGAATGTTGCATCATATTACGCTTTCATTAACCCGACAGTATAAGCTGAAACTGCTTACGAGACAAAAGTATATCGAAGAGTTTGGCACCATGCGTACCGTCCTTTTTTAGATGGATGATAAACAGTTTTGAAAAGCTGTTTATTGATACAAACTCCGTGACGGACTATCTTAATTGAGAACAGAAATTGAGTGGGTAAATCACTCCATTTATTAAGAGGTAAATTATGAAATATGTATTATTTGGTGCAAACGGTGCGATCGGAACATTGGTAATGAAGGAAGCTCTCAAAGATGGTAATGAGGTAGTCGCATATGTGCGTCGCAAGAATGCTATCACTATGGAACATACAAACCTAACCGTTGTTGTTGGGGATCTGCAGGATGAATCTCTCATTGAGGATATCGTTAAAGATTCAGATATTGTAATAAGTGCTTTGGGACCATATATGGAAACAACCAGAAAAGTTACAACAACACCTATCTCTGACGGGTATGAAGTGATTTTCAGAGCAATGAAAAAGCATAAGAAGAAAAGGTTTATTGCTCTGGGAACGCCCACAATTCAGGGAAAAGGCCACCGTAGCGACTTTAATAATACGGTTTTCCCAACTATCTTAAAACTGTTCTTTCCGGTTACACACTTTAAAACTAAAAGAATGGGTAAAGTCATTAGCAATTCCGGTCTGGATTGGACGCTTGTTAGATTTCTTGATCCGAAAGGAAAGCATAAAAATCGCCCGATCAATGTAACCTTAGATGGAACGACAAAGAAAATTCAAATATCCAGAGAACATATCGCAAATTTTATCTATTCAGTAGTTAAAAATAATCTATATATACAACAAATGCCAACACTTTCTCATTCATAACAGACCTGTTCATACGACACAGCGTACGACAGTGGTGCTTATGTATCAAAATCTAAACTTTTATTAGGAATAAAAATGAAGAGTAATTGGACAACTTCTGATATACCGAATTTGGAGAGCAAGATCGCAATTGTTACAGGTGGAAATATAGGCTTAGGCTATAAAAGCCGTTTAGAACTAGCTATGAAAGGAGCGATTGTTGTCATTGCCTGTCGAAGTGAAGACAAAGGCAGGAAAGCCATTGAATCCATAAAAAAGCAAGTTCCTAACGCAACCTGCGATGTGATCCCTTTAGACTTGCTTGACAAAGACTCTATCAAACAATTTTCTGAAACGTTTAATGATCGATACAAGCAACTGAGTATATTGTTATTAAATGCGGGAGTGGTGAATTTAGAGAATCTGCAAAGATCGACTGATGGTAACGAAATGCATATGGCAACCAATCACTTAGGGCACTTTGCGCTCACCGGCAGATTATTCAAAGTATTAAAGGACACCGATAATTCACGAGTGGTCACTATTAGTAGTTTGGCTTATAAATCCGGAGTCATTGATTTTGACGACTTCACTTGGGAAAAACGAAAATATGACAGATTTAAAGCATACGGGGACAGCAAATTAGCAAATCTTTTGTTTATGACACAACTTCAAAAATTATTTGATAGTGTTGGTTCAAGCGCCATTTCAGTTGCAGCTCACCCTGGAATCACAGGGACGGAACGGCAACAATCCATTGGTATTGGGGGAGTGATTACACGGTGGATTGCCTCTCCTGTGAGCAAGGGATGTCTGCCTCAATTATTAGCAGCTACTGAGACAAATGTTAAAGCGTGTGAATTTTATGGTCCCAAATATGGGCTTGTGGGGCCCCCTCGTCTACAAAAAGTCAAATCAAAATTAATGAACGAAGATCTGTCAAAAAGATTATGGTCATTTTCTGAAGAGTTAACAGGTGTCAAGTATGGAGAAGAGTGACGAAGATTTGGCAGTTATTACCGAAATCTCTGTGCATAACAAAAAAAAACACGGAACGTTGGCACACGAGTGATTTCGGGCGTTCATGCCGGTTCCGCCGCCATGGATGCCATGCTGGTTGACAATCTTTAAACTGTGCTAAGTTTTTAGACTTAATCTCTCATTAATTTAACAGAGGAATAAGATCATGAACCGTATAGCCATTGTTATAGGTGCCACGGGTCTGGTTGGGCGCGCATTAGTAAACCAACTGGCAAATGCAGACCATATCTCCAGAGTCATCACTCTGACGCGTCGATCAGTCAACCATGCCTCCACAAAGGTGGTCAATCATATTGTCGACTTCAATCACTTAGAGGATTATTCTTCTTTGTTTAAAGCAGATTTTTTGTTCTCATGTCTTGGTAC
>PIVQ01000147.1 GCA_003354055.1 Desulfobacteraceae bacterium
GAGGCGGAAATATCAAACGGGGATTTTCTCAGTTTAATGGTCAGAGCATACCCGAACACGATGAAAAGCAGAGGCAGGTTCATGAGCAGGGGTTTGTCCATGGCATAGATAGCAGAGATTTTAAAGCTGCCTGTGTACAGATGGATACCTGCCAGCACAATGATGATCAATGGTTCGTAGGTCAGAATCTGGATAAGTTCTCTATTGGCACCGGCCTGGCTGAACGGGGAGGGTACCAGAAATGCTCCGATGACCAGGAAGATGGCACCCACTGCCTGGACAAAGAATATCAGCAGCAGGTCGGACTGGGCAAAGAAAAGTCCCACGGATACCATGGCAGCTGCGAGGTAGATATAAACGCACAGGGGCTGAAACCTGTGGGCAATCATGGGTTCTTTTCCCCAGAGCTTGCCGATATCGTATAGGGGCTGAAGCAGTGGGGGGCCGGTCCTTGACTGGAATTTTGCCGTAAGGATGCGGTCTGTACCTGCAATGAGAATGCCGGCAAATGGGGCCAGGGTCACCCCCAGTATTGCGTAGAAAAGTGTCATTAGATCGATGCTCCTATCATGATGAGAATCAGAATACCGGCAGTAGCATTCACAAGTGAGGACAACTTCTTTTCACCGAAAAAACCGGACAGGTAATAATTACTCTGGACATTACCCATGATTTTGTTCCCGGGACCGACATAGGTTCCGTCTTCCTGTGCGCCGATACCGGACATATAGGGGCCGACCACTTTGGTCTTAACACCGGATTTGGACTTAGTCAGGGCAAAGAGGAAAACCCCGATGGCAATGAGGAACAGGGGGATTACCGCAAAAGAACCGCTGGCATTTGCCATGACACCGTTGACAACGCTGAAGGCAGCCTGGGTTCCGGTAAAGTCTGTGAGAATCATCTTGGAGTAGATAAAAGGCGCTGAAATACTGAGTACAATCGCAGAGACCAGCAATGTGAACAGCGGCAGTTTGGCAAGTGTCGGCATATGCTCCGGGTGGGATTTGCCGGTAAAGTTATCCCCCATGAGAATACCGGCCCATCTTGCCCAGTAGACAACGGTCAGGGCAGAGCCAAGTGCGAGCATCAGCAGGGTAAACAGGTTGCCGGAGGCAGATTCAATGGCCATCCATTTGCCCAGAAGCATGCCAAAGGGCGGCAGAATCATGGTCAGAATGCCAAGGGTTATGATCATGGCGGTTTTCGGCATTTCACCGAAAAGCCCTCTCATATCTTCAATATCCCGGCTGCCGATATGCTGTTCAATGGATCCCATGCACAAAAAGAGCAGTGCCTTGGACACGGCATGAAAGATCACCAGCAGAAGCGCGGCTGTTATGGAGGCATGGGTGTTGATTCCTGCACAGGCCATTATCAGTCCCAGGTTGGAGATGGTGGAGTAGGCCAATACCTTTTTCCCGTTGCTCTGGCCGATGGCAAGGGCTGCTGCGGATAAAAAGGTGAACGCACCGCAGATGGCAACGCCGGTACTTAAGTGTGTGCCCTGGAAAGCGGGAGCAAACCGGATCACAAGATAAACGCCTGCCTTGACCATTGTTGAGGAATGGAGCAGGGCAGAAGTCGGAGTCGGAGCCACCATGGCACCGAGCAGCCATTTCTGGAAGGGCATCTGGGCCGCTTTGGTAAAGCCGGCCACACAGAGCAGTCCCAGGGGAATGAGCATGGTTTCCATACCTTTGGCCTGGCTGATAACAACCTGGATATCCAGGGTATGAAGCTTTGTATATATTAAGACAATGCCAAACAGCAGGGCCACACCGCCAAGGGAGTTGAGCAACAGGGCCGTAATGGAGTTTTGTTTGGCTTCTTTGGTTTTGTCATGACCAATGAGCAGAAAAGAGCAGAGGGTCGTGATTTCAAAGAAGAAGTAGAACAGCATCAGATCGTTAACCAGTATCAGGGCATTCATGGCACCGATAAACAGGAAGAGCAGGGCAAAAAACCTGGGCTGTTTGGATGTTTTAAGTTTCAGGTGATGTTCGTGATGATCCATGTAGGGCAGCGCGTAAAAAACAATCAGGGACCCTGCTATGGAAATCAAGAGCACCATAATGAGGGAGAGGTTGTCGCAGAACAATCCGGCAGGTGCGCCGTGGCTACCTTTGAGCATTACAAACTCAAAAAGCCCAAGCACCACAATCTGAACCAGGGATAAACCGGAGATAACCCGGTTTTTGAATTTTATCCCAAAAAAAAGAATCAGACCCAGCAGGAAGAAATCGGCAAACTGGATAAAGGTTGTAAATTCTACGCTGGATAGGAATGCCGGGGTTGTACTTACCGGAGCATTCCAGATCAGCAAGACAGAGCTTGCGATCAAGACGATACCTGTTACCACTACCAGGGCGGATCTAATTGATTTCCCTCGTAAAACTAAACAGGCCAGCGCGGCCACAATTGGACATAGCGTTAAGTATATGAATAAATTTTCAAACATAAAGACGGATATTGAAGAAAGAAAATTCTCCTGTCAAGAAAAAAAAGTGAAAAATCAAATAAAAGTGTTGATTAATAAACTAAATAATGATAATTATTAAGCTTTTTTTGATAGGAAAAATATTCGCTTTTGAAGGGCGAGCGTAAGGTCGTTACATTTCCCCTAAATGTTTTTTGTTGTTTCTTTCAGATAGTCTCTAACATCGAAATCTCTCTAACACCTTAAAAATAATCCGTATTTTTTGCTGTTCTATATTGGTTGCAGTGAATTTCATCAAGTAAATGAATGATCTTCATGTCGTCTTGTTCAGATTTCTGGCGGAGCAATCTGATATACCTTATATATAGACGGCGTAATTCGCGGAAAAGCTAAAAAGCCATCATTTAAATTGATTAAATGTTTAGTTAATAAATTGCTGTTTAGGGGTTTTCATCAATGCGAAAGGTGGTTCGCGTGAATGTTTTACCTGTTTGGGGTGGTTGAATCGGTGCTTTATTTGTCCGAAATTCATCAGCGTTGAATTATGGGGTGTATTTTTCCGTTTGAGTGAAAAGCGGGATGTTGGTAGCTGAAAAATGTCAATCGGGTAAATTCTGCGCAAATTCGTTGTTTCAGGTATGGATGACTGGATTGTCTGTGAAGGGTATGCTGGAAACGAAATCATACTTTGTCAGGAATTTGAAAAAAGTTCTACAGATAACTCTGCATTTCGATGTGCTATATTTAATGTTGCAATTTTGGATGGGGAGTGATTCTCTCAAGTTGTGTGGTTTTTTTTGAGCTTAGGATCGGCTCCAAAATTACTTGATCTTTTGTTTTCAAAATACCCAGTCTTTTAAGGGGTTTTGGAAATAATTTAGATCAAGTTATTTTGTAACGATTCCTTATCGTTTTATCCTTATGCGCTGTATGTATTGCAAATTTATATATGGGAAATCTATAATGAATGAAAAAAGAATAAAAAAGATAAATGAACACATCCAGCGTGATCCGTTCGCTCAGTTATTAGGGGCAAAGGTTGAAATTCTAAAACCAGGTCAGAGCCGGGTGACTCTTACTATTACTGACGACATGGTAAATTTTCATGGTTCAACCCACGGTGGGGTGATCTTTTCGCTGGGTGACATGGCCTTTGCTGCTGCCGGCAACTCCCATGGACAGACATCAGTGGCGCTGAACGTCGGGATTAGCTTCTTGAAAGCAACAAAATCTGGTGACAGACTAGTTGCTGAAGCAATAGAGCAATCTAATGAAGGACCCATAGGGCATTACGATATCACGATCAAAAATGGCCGAACCGGGGAGATTGTGGCAAAGAGTCAAGATCTGGCTTATCGGAAAAAGGAATGGTTCGTTCCAAAAATACAGACCCAAATAAAAAAGGGGGTGTAATTGAATACACCCCCTTTAAAAATCTATAGCGAGCCTTCTTAAAAAGAATCGCTTAGGAATCGTTACAAAATAACTTGATCTAAATTGTTTCCAAAAACCCTTAAAAGACTGGGTATTTTGAAAACAAAAGATCAAGTAATTTTGAAGCCGATCCTTAGCTGCTTAAATCAGCAGTTATTTTTTAATCTTCGTATGGCATTTACCGCAAGATGCAGGTGCAGGACCTTTCATGCCTTTTTTGTCCTTGGGATCTTTTTCTTTATTGAAAGCTTTATGGCAGTCAATACAGTTTCTATGCAGGGCATTTTCATGAACCATGATGTCTTTTTTGTTCTTTTTGTCTTTTTTGAACTTGTTGTGACATTCGGAACATTTCTGTACATCATCACCCATTTTCAGGCCTTCAAGGGCTTTGCCGTCTTTATCATGATGACATTCGCCACAGGAAGCACCGTACTCTTCGGTATGTTTCTTATGGGTAAAGTCAACAAGATTAAATTTTGGGGGTGCTTTTTTCCGTTTTGCGTAACCATCGGTTTCCAGGGTAAAGGTATCCTTTACGGAAGTACCTGCCTGGAGTCCGGTAGCAACAAAAATCACAGCAATCCCTGCAGCCAACAGTAGCGTGATCAGTCTTTTGTTCATAACCTCTTTGCTCCTTTAATAATTAACAACTTATTTTTGCCTTTTTACCGGTGAGACCACCGGATATTTTCAAATTGTATCCTGGCGTTTTACACATAAGGATAAGAAAAAGTCAATATAAAACCGCTGGATCAGGCCTTTTCAGCCTCGTTTCCGGAGGCTTCCTCATCGGTGTCAGCGTCTTCTCCGCCTTCTTCTTCGGCATCTTCGTCTGGTTCGTCCTCTTCGTCAGCAGGCTTTTTACCAAAAACTTTGGCACCAATGATACTGATTTCATAAAGAAACATCAGAGGAAACGCCATCATGATCTGGGTAACCACATCAGGTGGGGTGATCAGGGCTGCGCCCACGAAAAAGAGAAGCAAGGCATATTTCCTGTTCTTTTTCAGGAAATCCACGTTCACAAGTCCCATCCGTGCCATGAATGTCAGCACCAGGGGGAGTTCAAACACAAACCCGAAGGCCAGCAGCATTTTGGATGCAAAGGAAAGGTATTCCTTCATGGAAGGCATGGCATGGATGGTTTCCGTGGCAAAGCCTAAAAAGAATTTGAATCCGTAGGGGAAAACAATGAAATAGCCAAAGGAAGATCCCACAGCAAAAAAGAAAATGGAGAGCAGCACAATGGGAATGATGTATTTTTTTTCATCCCGGTAAAGCCCCGGTGAGATAAACATCCAGAATTCATAAAACAAAACCGGGGTGGCCGCAATTATCCCGGTGAGCAGTGATACCTTAAGATAGGTAAAAAATGCTTCGGGCAGGCCTGTGAATATCAGTTTGGCATTGCCTGCCTCGGCCATGGCCGTCACCAGAGGGGCCGTCAGGATTTCAAATAATTCTTCCTTAAAGAAATAGGCGCAGACAAATCCAATACTCACTGCAATAAAGGACCGGACCAGGCGGTCCCGAAGTTCACCCAAATGTTCCGTAAACGGACTTTTTTCTTCGTCGTTGCTCATTATGGTTCCGTGTTGAATCTCTTATTCTTTGGCTGAAGCGCCATTATCGGATGAAGCCCCAGCGGATGAAGCCTCAGTGGATGAAAAACTGGCATCCGCTGTGTTCGCTGTGCCCGCTGAATCTGCTGAACTCGGTTTTGAATCGGCGTCAGATGCCGTTTCGGATGCGTTGTCAGCTTCAGGTTTTTCTGAATCAGTCTCTTTCTTAGCGGTTCTCCTGAAGGCTTCCGGTTCATCCGTGTCTGTTGTCTGATCGTCTTTTTTGTTAACGTCTTTGATAACCTCTTTCAGGTCTTCTGCCGGGGGAGATGTTATGTCTTTTACCGAATCCTTTACCGTGGTTTCGATATCAATGGACCGTTTGAAATCCTGGGCAGAGCGTTTGAATTCCCCCATGGCACGGCCAAGGGTTTTTGCGAGATCCGGCAATTTTTTGGGCCCGATGACGATAAGGGCAATGGCCAGGATCAACAGGATCTCCGGCATTCCAAGACCAAACATATGAAATACTACTCCTTGAGTTTTTGTAAACTATGCAAATTTAAAACGTTAAGTTTACACTGAACCGCTTTCAGTGTCAACCCGCTGAACAGCTTTTGGTGTCAGCCAGCCGACAGCTTTCAGTGTCAGCCTATCAATCCTTTTTTGGCCCTCTTTTTGCCGGGGGTCTGCGTCGCCCGCGATAGGGTCTTTTTTTGTTTTGGCCTTGTCTGTTTCCCCCATTTTTATTGGACTGATTGGGTTTTCTGGGCGGCCTTGGAGCGGGTTTTGGCAGCGGAGCTTCCAATGCTTCTGTGGGGTATTCGCAGGAGATCTTATTGCCCAGAACCTCTTCTATTTTTGGGATCTGAAATGAACTCATTTCATCGGCAAAACTGATGGAGGTTCCGGTGGCGCCTGCACGGCCGGTTCTTCCGATACGGTGGATATAATGTTCCGGTTCAATGGGCAGGTCATAGTTGACCACATGACTGATGTTTTTAATATGCAATCCCCGGGCAGCCACATCCGTGGCTACAAGAACATTGATACTTCCCTTCTTAAAACTTTCCAATACCCTGAATCGTTTGTCCTGGGAGACATCCCCGGACAATACGCCGGCCCGTTGGCCGTATCTGGATAATTTGTCCGACAGATACTGTGCTGTGTCCTTGCGGTTTACAAAAATGATGACCCGTTCAAGCTTTTCGCTGATGAGCAGATTGCAGACATTTTTGAATTTGTCGCCTTCTGTCGTTAAATAGACAATCTGGTCAATGGAATCTGCAGCCGCCTGGTCCGGAGCGATTTCAATCTGGATTGCATCCTTTGTCCAGGAGTCCGCCAATCTCAAAACCTCTTCGGTCAGTGTGGCGGAAAAAAACAAGGTCTGGCGTTTGTCTTTGTGCGGGGTCATATAAATCAGGCGGCGAACATCAGGGATAAATCCCATGTCCAGCATCCTGTCCGCCTCATCAAGGACAATGATTTCAACTCTGGATAAATTAATTAGTTTTTTTGAAATGAAATCCAGCAGGCGTCCCGGTGTAGCTGCAATGACGTCGACGGGGTTTTGCGCAAGCATTGTCTGTTGTTTTTGATAGCCTGTGCCGCCGTATACAGCGACGATCCGTTGATGAGAATATTTGGCAAGACCTTTGAAGTCTTTTTCAATTTGGTGGACCAGTTCCCGGGTGGGGGCAAGGATAAGCGCACGTGGGAATCCTTTTTCCCGCTTGATGGATTTGCGAGTAAATTCATTGATGATCGCTATAATAAAGGTAGCACTTTTTCCGGTTCCGGTCTGAGCCTTGGCTGTGGCATCTTTGCCGTCAAGGGTATGGGGCAGCAGTTTGGCCTGGATGTCGGTGCAATACTGGAATTTTAGATCGGAAACCGCATGCATGAGCCCCATAGAAATTTTGAGATCGTGAAACCTGGTTTTTCCTTCTTCGGGCTCCACCTGGAAATCTTCAAGGCTCCAACGTTTTTGCTTGGGACGTGGGGGGCGTTTTGCAGGTCGGTCTGCCTGGGGCTCCGGTGTTTTCTCGGAGGGTTTCTCGGAGGGTTTCTCGGAGGGTTTCTTTTGTTCCGCCGGCTTTTTCGTCGGCTGTTTAGTCGGCTCTGTCGTCGGCTCCACGGCCTGCTCTACCGTCGGTTCGACGGCCTGCTCTTCCGGTGATGCTGCCATTTCGGGTGCAGGAGCTTTGAAATCATTTCCAGGGAGTAGATTCCGTAAGAATCGAATTAGTGGTTTGATTAGTGTCAAGGGTGTGCTCTTTTTTAGGTGAATAAAAAAATAAACTGCCTGTTAGTTACCATGGTGTAACAGACAGGCAGTCTTTTGTGAAGCAAAATTTATTCGAATCCCTTTTGTTTTCGTGGCATTATCCGCCTGCCACAAGCGGGAGCAACTGGATTACCGCATTGTCCTGAATCTTAGTCTGGTCAAACTGAGGGCTGGAAATAAGCTTTCCGTTTAACCGGACTACCGAACAGAACTTAGCGTCTTCCACCTGCGCCAGCAGGGATGTGACAGTCATGCCCTCGTTCCAGGGCATGGGATTGTCGTCGACTTGGATCATTATTATTCCACGCCATTTTTCTTGAGTACTTCAAGAACTTCGGGAAAATCAATGCCCAGACGTTTCACGGTCGCAACAGTTGGGATACCGTTGCGGGTCCAGCCCCTGCGGTCATATACCGCATCCTTGAGCAGTTCGTACTGCTCTTCACGTTTGGCTCTCAGTGCCGCTACCTTGGCAGTGGTATCCATGTCGGAGATATCCATGCCGTATTTTTCAACCAGTTGGTCATCGTAACGTTTAAAGCGTGACTTGTACTCTTCGTTGGTCACAGGGCCCATTGAGCGGTAGGGGACGGTATCGTGTTCCCGGGTGCCGTAGCCCATTTTCAGGTTGAAGACCCGCTGGAAATTGTAAACTCCCTCACTCATGGTGATAAGATTGTCCGGACCGACTTTTTTTCCGGTTACAGATGAGAAAAAGTCTGCATACCAGCCCACGTGTTTAGGCACTTTAGCCGGTTCCACATTGTCTTTGTTGTCCTCGGGTACAATGTCATTCCATGGCAGTTTGCAAAGTCCGCACAGCGCAAACCAGGTTCTGAACATGGGGAACCAGTGCAGAGCCTCTGCCTTGTCTTCAAAGGTGGGCATGAAATTGTGAACCATGTCCAGGAAGATCAGCCAGGCTTCGTCATGCTGGGCGCCTTTGAGGGATAGGCCGTAACCGCCCTGCTGGGCTAAAGATTCCTTGGTGATGTATTCGGAGAATTCCAGACCTTTGGATTCCATGCCGATATCCTGCATGAACTTGGGATCTGCGCCGAAGTCTCTCGCAAAGATCGCTTTCATATTCCGGATACCTTTACCCACAATGGCACCGAAGCCTTTGCCTTCCGCCATCTGGTGGATAATCTCCAGGGCGTTAAAACGGTTGCCGAAACTCATGTCCATGCCGCCGGTGTTGTCCAGGGTGATAAGGCCGTTTTCAAAGCACTCCATGACAAAACCCAGGGAGGTCCCTACGGAAATGGTATCCAGGCCGTAGGCATCACAGTAGAAGTTGATTTCAAGGATGGTGTGGGCGTCAAAGATCCCTAAGTTGGAGCCGCATCCGGCAATAGTTTCATACTCGGGGCCGTCAACAAATACCTTGATACCTCTATAAGGACCGGTAAAGGGAGAAAAGTCTTTTACACCGTGGGCACATGCCACGGCGCAGCCTCTCCAGCATCCGTCAAAGCCCTTGTCAAAGATGTGCTCGTACACTTCTTCGCCGATAACCTTACTTCCAGGGTGGGAGCCGAATTTAAAGTTATTCACCGGCAGGCAGTCATGGTCGTTCATGATGGGGATAAGATGGGTGGTTCCCACTATGGCCATGCGGTTCTGTTTGGGATCCAGGGTGTTGATCTCCCTGGCATGGGCTTTGGTGACTTTTTTAAGGGCTTCAGGGTCAGCTGGCGCATTGGCTTTCATGGAAATGGCGCCGAATCTTGCCACAACCGCCTTGACTTTTTTGTCGGCAAAAACGGTTCCGATACCGCCGCGGCCAGCCTGTTTGTATCTGACCATTTTTCGGCCTGCATCCCACCAGGAGAAGTTCAGGCAGCCGAAAAATGTGTTTTCAGCACCTGGTCCTGCCGTGACCACAGAAACGTTTACGGGTTTCTTTTCGTCAAAGTGGTGCGTCAGAACCCGCGACATCTCATAGGAGTCTTCGGGCAGGTCAGCAGCATGGTACATTTTGATGGTGTTTTCAATGCCGTCTATGAGTATAACGGTATCTTCGGTAGCCTTGCCGTCAATCTGGATGGCATCAAATCCGGCAAATTTCTTATAAGGTCCGAAATATCCGCCCACATTGGAATCAATGGGTGCGCCGGTCAAAGGGGAAATAGCGGTCACAATACTTTTTCCGCCGCCGGGATAACCCGGTGTTCCGCCCAGAGGACCTGAAGAGATGCAGACGGCATTTTCAGGATCATTCCACTTGGTGTCGCCTGAAACCGCATTCCACATCAGCCAAAGGTCGTAGCCTTTGCCGCCGATAAATTTATCTTTGATGTTTTCTTCGATGGGGGCGATGTCGATCTGGGTTTCGCTAAGATTGATACGAAGTGACTTGTCTGTGTACCCCTTTTTTACCTCGGCCCGTTCATAGGAGATGGCTTTGATCTCCTTAAGACTGATTTGACCCATTTTTTTTAGGCTCCTTAAAATGCATCATTAATTGATTTTCGGTGCAGACTGGCAAAAAAATCTGCAACTTTTATAATTTTTTAATATACCATATCTTCATTCCAAGGTATAGGTATCTACTATAGAATCCCAAGGATGTTGTGAATGGTTAAACCATTAGTAGGATGTTCTCTGAGCCTTGTCAAGTCATCTCATTATGAAACTGACGGCGCTCAGGCAAAAAATATTGACTTTTCAGGTGTTTCACGGTATTACAGACCTGAAAAATAACTTGTAATCAAGGTGGTTGTGAATGTTGATTTTAGCCAATTTGTTCGAAGCCGTTGCAGTGGTTTTGGATTATGCCCTGACCTTATATATGTGGATCATTATTGCCGGTGCTGTCCTGTCCTGGGTAAGCCCTGACCCGTACAACCCTATTGTCCGGTTTATACACCGGGCAACAGAGCCTGTATTCTATCAGATAAGAAAACGTCTGCCGGTAAGTTTCGGCGGAATGGATATATCTCCTATTATTGTAATTTTGGTGATTATTTTTCTTCAGACTTTTGTCGTGAACAGCCTTCATGGGCTGGCACGAACTATTTAATCGACCATTTGTCTAATTAAGAGGGAGTTTTTATGGGGGTTACACCACTGGTTGTCAAACAAAAGGAGTTTTCCACCCGTTTCAGGGGGTTTGATGTACAGGAAGTGGATGCCTTTCTTGAGGATGTTGGAAGAGAACTGGAATCCCAGGATCAGACCATTGCAGCACTGAAGCAGGAACGGCACAGCTTGGACCTGGAAAATCAGGGATATCGGAAACGGGAAGATTCCATGAAAAATGCCATGATCCAGTCTCAGAAAGTGCTGGATCATATGAAGGAGAATGCCCAAAAATCTGCCGAACTGGTCATTGCCAATGCAGAGGTTGAGGCTGAAAAAATTCTGAACCGGGCTCACAAAAGGCTTTCCCAGCTGCACAGTGATATCATGGAACTTAAACGCCAGCGGATACAGCTTGAGATGCAGATTTCTTCGGTCTTAGAATCCCACTCAAAGCTGCTTGAAATGACCAAGGAAGAAAATAAGGCTGCTGATGAGACTGACGGCGCCCTGAAGTTTATCCGCCAGGCATAAAAAACCGAGTCACAACCCCTTAATCCTTAAACTATAAAGGTGTGCCAATGGCTGAGATTGATGCATTTTTTAAGCTCATGCATGACCAGGGAGCCTCGGATCTCCATCTTGTTTCCGGCCAGCAGCCGGCATTGAGACTCCACGGAGATATCGAACGGATTAAATATGACCGGCTGACCTCGGATAAGCTTCGGGGTATGCTCTATGAAATCACCTCCCAGGAAAAGGTAAAAGTGTTCGAAGAAACCGGTGATGTTGATTTCGGGTATGAGATTCCCGGACTTGCCCGGTACAGGGCCAATTATTTCATGCAGAAAAATGGAATTGCGGCAGTTTTTCGTGAAATTCCCTCCAACATCCTGACCGCAGAACAGCTGGGACTGCCGGCGGTTATTTCCAAGTTGGCGGATCTGCCCAGAGGACTTGTCCTGGTGACCGGGCCTACAGGGTCTGGTAAGTCCACCACTCTTGCCGCTATTATCGACCAGGCGAATAAGGCCCGTAAAGATCATATCATCACGGTGGAAGATCCCATTGAGTTTGTTCATAAGAGCCAGAACTGCATTGTGAACCATCGGGAAGTGGGACTTCATACCCAGACCTTTTCCTCAGCCCTGCGCGGTGCCCTGCGTGAAGATCCGGATATCATCCTGGTAGGTGAGCTTCGTGACCTTGAAACCATATCCCTGGCCATTGAGGCCGCCTCAACCGGTCACCTGGTATTCGGTACCCTCCATACTTCAAGTGCTGCTAAAACTGTGGACAGAATCATCGAAGTCTTTCCCCATTCAGAGCAGGCTCAGATCCGGTCCACTTTGTCCGACGGCTTAAGAGCTGTGGTGGCACAGGTGCTGTTCAAACGGGTGGATAAGAAAGGCCGGTGTGCCGCCCTGGAAATCCTGATTGCTACGCCTGCGGTGAGAAACCTGATCCGGGAGTCAAAAACCCATCAGGTCCCGTCCATGATCCAGACGGGAAAACAATACGGGATGCAACTCCTGGACGACGCC
>PIVQ01001704.1 GCA_003354055.1 Desulfobacteraceae bacterium
CTCACAATTTTGGTGCATCATAGCAATAAATTAGTGCAAATGCTCTAACTAGTTGATTACCTATTTATGCAACTATTATAGATAAAAATTTACTACAGTAGGATGAATTAGCCTAAATAACCTGAACTCTGGATAATAAATCTATCTCGAGCGGCTATTTTCAGCGCTAACTGCGTTGAATTTACTTGCAATAGGCCCGCTATTGACGCGTAAATTCGCTTTGTGTTCACTGAAAATCTCTGGCTAGAGAAAATAAATTTAAATATCACCATGATTCAATACGTTAGTAATCTCTTAACCAGAGTTCAGGTTAAATATACTATGACAGGGTAAAAAAAATCCCTCTTGCGAGGGATTTTGGGTAACTCAGCGCCATTGGCACTGGGAATGAGGTCGGTACAGGGTAAAGCGTTATTTAAGTTAACTTATTAAAGTTACTAAAAAACCATTTCTGGTACTTCACCATCAACAAGTAATTTACCTGCTGTTTTACTAATGATTTCATCAACCGACACGCCCGGAGCACGTTCGAGTAAATGAAATGCGCCGTCTTTAACTTCAAGTACGGCTAAATCTGTTACTATTTTTTTAACGCAATTTACGCCGGTCAGCGGTAAAGAGCAGGCCTCTAATAGTTTCGAGTCACCATGCTTACTTGCATGGGTCATAGTCCCAATAATGTTTTTCGCGCCAGCGACTAACTACATCGCGAC
>PIVQ01001705.1 GCA_003354055.1 Desulfobacteraceae bacterium
AGGATATAAACCAGTAATTTCCCAAAGGTTAGGGTGATATAACTGCCGGCCAGAGGGCCTGTAATATTTATAAGGGCGAATATGGCTGCCCCCTGGCCTGCGCCCATGACAAAGGGAAATAGAAAACGGCCTTGGATTCTCTCCCGCAGGGTATCTACCAACTGAAACCCGATCATGGCGCCGGTGAAGGCCAGAAACAGAGGCATGATAAAGACCACTTTATCAAGGGTGAGAAAGGTCATGCAGAACAGCGCCAGAATAATGGCCCCGCCAATACCGCTTCCCAGAGATTTTATACTTGCAAATGTCATTTTTTGATCCTTTCGTTCTCAGTTAAGGCCCTGTCGGACATGAGTTTTGAACAGGCCGCGCACAGATGGTGAACCACTTTGGTATCCGGATGGGGCGCCGTTGTTCTGGCCACATGGGCCAGGAAATCCGATGTGGCGTAGAGGTTGCCGCAGGCTTCGCAGCGTTCCAGGGGAAGACGGCTGACGACCTCATCTTTGATGGACACCGTCCTGACGTTACCCTCGTCCGTCACCCGCATAACTTTGGTGGGACAGAGGTTGGCGCAGGTACCGCAGCCTATGCATTTGCCCTCTCCGGGTACCACCCGGCTGCCGGAGTCGGTTTTCACCATTTTTATGGCCCGGGCCTTTACGATTTCATTACAGACCCTCACACAGAGGCGACAACGGATACAACCGTT
>PIVQ01001706.1 GCA_003354055.1 Desulfobacteraceae bacterium
CCGAAAACGTTCCCATCATTTTTGTTACAGCCATAGACAGGGACAGTGCAAAGGAGATCAAAGGATACGGCAAAGGGGCGGTTGATTTTATATTTAAACCCCTGAATGAATTTATTCTTATCAGCAAGGTGAACATATTTTTAGAAATTTATAAAATTAAAAACGGGCTTGAAAGACTGGTGATTGAGCGAACCCATGACCTGAAAAATAATAATGAAGAGCTAAAAGCACAGATTAAAAGAAATGAACGCTCAGCAAAAGAACTGACAAATGCAAAAGCATACCTGACCAACGTGTTCAATTCCATAGCCTCGCCAATGGTAAGTGTAGATTCCCGTGGGAATATTATTGATATGAATACGGAAGCCCGGAAAAGGTCAGGTTTTTCCACCAAAGAGGCAAAGGGAAAGCCGGTAAAAGATATTTTCCCCTGTTATCGTGAGCTGACAGAACATATCATGGATGCCGTGGAAAAAGGGGAACATATTGAGAAAACAGGAATCAAGGTAAATATCAAGGACAAGGTATTTATTAAAAACTTTAACATTTACCCTTTGAACAATAGCGGAAACAGGGGCGCTGTGATTAGGATCGATGATGTCACAGAAAGGGCAAGAATCGATGAGATGATGATTCAGTCCGAAAAAATGCTTTCTTTAGGCGGTCTTGCCGCAGGCATGGCCCATGAGATCAATAATCCCCTTGCCGGTGT
>PIVQ01000852.1 GCA_003354055.1 Desulfobacteraceae bacterium
TCACCACCAGGCCTAAGTAGACAGCTGTCTACCGCACTGAGCTATCCCTTGGCATCGGAGTCCCCTCTCGTATGCCTCTGTTTCACTCAGATATCTCTATTTGGTCACAATTAAAAATCAATTCAGAGCTGATAGTCTTTTCCTGCCGATAAAAAGCTTCAGCCAAAAGCAAGGTTCCCATATTCATTATCTGTCGGCGGTTTCCCCTGCAATGAGATGACATGATGCTCAAGGCATCAGGGTCAAAAAGAGTTTCTGGTGCTTTCGCATTGGATAGCCTGAACTTGATGAACTCATGGCTGTCAGTATCATTTAAAGGATTTAAATAAAATTGTCCGGTAAGCCTTGTTCTAACAGGTGCCATTATTTGCAGGGACAGCTTTTTTCCAAAGGTTTCATCACCCACAAGGATAAAACTTGCAGCCACCGTTTCCCTGTTCGGGTTAAACATCAGCGAACAGATGTCCATCAAGGATTCCTTTTCCATCAGGTGAGCATCATCAATCACAAAGACGGGGAACATGCTGCGATTTTCAGATGCCATCTGGGTTATTTGTTTTTGTAGCTTGATCAGCAAAGGTACCGTCCTGCCACTGGTCACCACCCCAAGGACATCGGCAATCGCCTTGAGTATGCCGTTTCGCTGCAACCCGCCATAATGGACCAGGGCGGGTCTGTAACAATTGGCATCCAGCCGAGATAAAATATAGTGAACCAGTGTTGACTTGCCGGCACCCGATGGACCGGACAGGACAAAGCTTTTTCCTGTGGAGATCAAAGATACGGCCGTTTTAAAAAAACGATTATCCTGATCTCCCAGATAAGGGGTCTTTAGCCGATAGGTATCTGCAAACGGATGATATTTATAATTAAAAAATTCTGCTGGGGATTCTCCCTGGTTTATCATTATTTTATCCTTTATTGGTTTGGATGATCAAATCGTCTGGCATTGGCACCAAGATCAAGGATACGTGCCTTTCTCATTTCGTTGCCATAGTAGATGCAGGTCTTGTCCCAGGGCATATAATAAATCGTTACCCGTGAACCCGGAAGACAGTCAGGAACTTCATAACGGATCTTCTTGAACCTGATGGTGGAGTCGTTGTAAACCCGGCACCTTTTTTCCATTCTAAAAAGGGCTTCAATATCGGTTGACGGCGGTAAAATCCGGCAGACATTTTTTACCTGAAGTCTTTTTTGCAATGGTGAACATTCTAAAGAGGAGTGAATGGTCGCATGATAATGGCTCATCCAAATTTTGAAGGCAGCATTGACCTGTTTTAGCGATTTGAATTTGTCACAAAGGAACTGATCTCTGATGGTCCGGAAGATTCGTTCCACTTTTCCCCGGCCCTGGGGTCTGTACGGCGGGGTATGAACCAGGTTGATTGCACTCCTGGCGCACAATATTTTTAAGTGGCGACTGCTATAGGCTGCGCCATTATCGGTATAAAATCGCTGGGGGATTCCAAATCGCCTGACCGCTCCCATGAGGTCATAAATTAAAGGTTCAACAGATTCGGTCAGGTAAAATCCGCCATGAACAATAAATCGAGTGCAGTCATCCAAAATTACATGCAGGTAGGTCTTTTGTTTTTTCTTGCCGTTGTACAATTTAGGGCCGTGAAGATAGTCTGCCGACCATAGTTGTCCAAAATGATTAAATGCAAAGGGCCTTACATCCTGTTCAGGGTAAATATGGGGATCTCTTTGCAGGTTATGGGCTTTGGCATATCTGTAAATTGCTGACCTGCTGGGTTTATACCCGTTCCATTTGCCTTCTTGGGCAAGCTGCCGGATCATTCTGGCAATGGTCCACCTCGGGTGTTCGATTCGCATGGCGGCCATTGTCGAAGTGATAGCATCAGGAATTTTATGATTGCCTTTATCGGATCTTGTTTTGCCCATCAGACCTGGTAACCCCTGGTGGAGATACCGGTACAGCCATTTTCTTAAAGTTTCTGCACTCAGGGTAATATGTTTACCATTCGGATGCACATAGCGATTCCATGAAGCCAGGTCTAATACCTCTCCTGCCGGAAGATCGTTGGCATCCCGATGCAGAAGCGGGCTGATAATCCCGTAGCGCCAAAGGGCAAGATCCATATTTTTGTCATTTTGCTCTGTCATTCAAACCTCCTTTATTTACAAATGAACTCTATGGGGGTTCGATTAACAAACAGATTGATTTTATTAAATATACGCTTTGTGTTGGTGAGTTTCTACCTCATCCTTTTCGGGTAAAAAGCCCAAGAAAAATCCCGGGTAAAAGATGACCATTCCCTGTTTGATGCCAGACAAGGTGATGGGTCAGCATATTCTTGCTCAATCCATTTTTTGATTGTTGTGGCTTTTGCAATCCACCGCTGTATTTTTTGCCAAGTGCTGTTCGTGTGCCGGGCAATAGCGGCAATGCTACGGCCTTGGATGTGCATTTTTAAAACATACATCAGCATGCACACAGACGCTCTGATTATTGGTAAAAAGGCATGTGGCAGGATCGAAAAAGTTTTACAGGGGCATAAATCATTATCACAGCGGTAACGTTGGATATTTATCAGTTCATCATTGAACAGATATCGGGGGTAAAAGCCCCATTTTACATATGTATGACGGTTCCCGCAGTGGCTACAGCAAACAGCAGAACTTGAACTTTTTCTTGTGATTTCTGACAGAACAGCTATTAATGAAGGCCAAGGGTGGTGCATGTGTTATTCCCTCTCTTTTTTATTTTGGACGATAAAACAATGAGGTATAACACATGCCCCCCCTCTTATCCCCCCCAAAGGGGGGAGGAGGATGATAGGCATGGGCGGCATCCTGCTGTCTCACGATAAACTACCGGATTTTTCTTATTTTATGATGCCTGGCTGTTTTGCGGTTAGGTAAAGAAACGTAGGATTCTTGTTGGGATCTCAGGTGAAATTACGAGCTTCTTTAGA
>PIVQ01001707.1 GCA_003354055.1 Desulfobacteraceae bacterium
TTAATCTTATTCTTGAAAATGGAAGAGATGGGGAAACCTACAATATAGGTGGTAATAACGAATGGGCCAACATTGATATTGTAAGGTTGATTTGTAAATTGACAGATAAAAGAATAAAGACCGAGGGAAATTTAGCCCAAAGATTTCCAGGCACACCTGCTGTAAAAGGATTGTCTTCTGAAACACTGATTACACATGTAAGGGATAGAGCCGGACATGATAGACGGTATGCTATTGATGCGACAAAAGTAAGATCCCAGCTTGGTTATACACCAAAAGAATCATTTGAATCCGGCATTCGCAAGACCCTTGACTGGTATTTTGAGAATGAGAGATGGTGGAGAGGGATTATGGATAAAAGCTATTTGAAATGGGTGACCAAAAACTATACTGAAAAAGTATGAGAATAGACTGGTCCAAATCAGGAGTTGAAATATGAAAAAAGCGTTAATTACTGGGGTCACAGGTCAGGATGGCGCCTATCTGGCAGAGTTACTTCTTGAAAAGGGATATGAGGTGCACGGTATAAAGAGACGGGCGTCCTCGTTTAATACCGATCGGATTGATCATCTCTATCAGGATCCACATGAGGAGAATCGGAATTTTATTCTCCATTACGGAGATTTGACCGATTCAACAAATTTGATTCGGATTCTGCAGCAGGTTCAACCTGATGAGGTCTATAATCTTGCAGCGCAGAGTCATGTGGCAG
>PIVQ01000853.1 GCA_003354055.1 Desulfobacteraceae bacterium
ACCCAAAACATTGTGGAGGATCTTGATTGGAATTCCATGCTGAAAGCGTCTCAAACAATTTCCGGTGAAATTGTACTTGGTACGCTTCTTAAAAAGATGCTGGAAATAATGATCGAAAATGCCGGTGCACAAAGGGGTGTTTTTATCTTGGATAGAAATGGAACCCTTAAAATTGAAGCTGAGAGCCATATTGATGAAAAAGAAGTGAGCGTGTTGCAATCAATTCTGGTTGAGACTTATTCCAAAACACCGGCAAATTTAATTAATTATTCAGCCAGAAAAATTGAAACCGTAATTATAGATAATGCATCTGAAAAACATTTATTTTCCAATGATCCTTATTTTAGCGAACAAACAAAGAAATCAATACTCTGTATTCCCATTGTTTACCAGGGTAAACTCGTTGGATTACTATATCTTGAAAATGATCTTGTAACGTCTGCTTTTACATCCGAACGGGTTCAGCTGTTAGGCCTGCTTTCTTCCCAGGCCGCTATCTCCATTGAAAATGCAAGGCTCTATCGAAGTTTGGATGAATCAGAAAAAAAATATAGATCCATCTTTGAAAACGCAACAGAAGGCATTTTTCAAATCTTAAAAGACGGCCGTATATTAACTGCCAATAGTGCACTTGCAACCATATTGGGATATGATTCTTCAAAGGACATCGTAGAGAATTTTTCGAAAAGGATAAATCAATTTTTTGTCTACCCGCAAGACGTGGAATCTTTTCAAAAGATTTTAGGATTGCATAATCATGCCAAAGGATTTGAAACACGATTGTATAAAAAAGACGGCACGCAAATAGATGTTTCAATAAATGCCCATGCTGTCCATGACACCAATCAGAATGTTCTTTATTTTGAAGGCAATTTAGAGGATATCGGACAAAAAAAACAAGCTGAAATATTAAAAATTGAAAAGGAAAGAGCTGAAGCAGCAACACAGGCAAAGAGCGGTTTTTTAGCAAACATGAGTCATGAAATCCGAACCCCGATGAATGCGATAATCGGTTTATCAGGATTAGCCTTAAAGACCGATCTTACAGCCAAGCAACTGGATTATCTAAATAAAATTGATTTTTCAGCTCAGTCATTATTGGGAATAATTAACGATATTCTTGATTATTCAAAGATTGAAGCCGGCAAGCTTAACATGGAATCCATTGAATTCAGTCTGGAAAATGTGCTTGATAATCTATCCGATATTATAAGTGTCCAGGCAGAAAAGAAAGAATTGGAACTCATATTTAACCGTACCAAAGATGTTCCTATATCGCTGGTGGGTGATTCAATGCGGTTAGGCCAAATTTTGCTAAACCTTTGCACCAATGCGCTAAAATTTACTGACAAAGGACGAATTTCCATCACTGCCAAAATTGCTGATGAACCATCCAGAACGGATGAAAACAATGTATTCTTATGTTTTTCAGTTCAGGACACCGGCATTGGTATGACACCGGAACAGATTTCAAAACTTTTCCAGTCCTTTACCCAGGTAGACAGCTCCACTACACGTAAATTCGGTGGTACTGGACTTGGTCTTACCATTTCTAAACAACTGGTTGAAATGATGGATGGAGAAATTAGTGTAACCAGTGAATTTGGAAGAGGAAGCAAATTTACGTTTACTGCGGGATTTGGATTGGGAACTGGCAAAAAAGAGTCCATTAAAAGCCGTAAGGCTGTTCATGGGCCTGAAGATATTGAAGGCATGCAGGCGATTCAAGGAGCGAAAATTTTATTGGTTGAAGACAATAAAATTAACCAACAGATTGCTGAAGAAATTCTCACAACAAGCGGTTTTAATATTGTAATTGCGAATAATGGTATTGAAGCGGTAGATTTGGTGAATCAATCTAAATCAGAACATCCGTTTGATGCTGTGCTGATGGATTTGCAGATGCCTGAAATGGACGGCTACGAAGCCACTTTGAACATCCGTAAAGAACTCAACCAAAAGGAACTGCCGATTTTTGCCGTAACCGCACATGCCATGGAGGGTGAGAAAGAAAAATGTTTGAAAGCCGGTATGAATGATTATGTAACCAAACCGATTGATATCAAGCAGCTATTTGAAGCCTTGGTCCGCTGGATTAAACCCAGAGAACAAAACGAATCTGCGCCCGCAACCAGGACTTTCCCTGATCAGATCCATGCAGAAATTCCCAATACAATTTTGGGATTAGATATCCAGACAGGATTAGAACGTGTGTTAGGGAATGAAAATCTTTATATGGATCTTTTAAACCAATTTATTATTAAAAATCATGATGTTGCCGAACAACTAAAGATCGCCCTTGATGAGGCAGATTTGAAGACGGCTGAACATCTTATCCACAAGTTTAAGGGAGTCAGCGGTAATATTGGCGCCAAAGAAGTTTTTTTAATATCAGATGAATTTGATCTATCAATCAAGCAAGATAAAAAAGACGAATATGGCAACTTGCTCACCCGACTGGAAAAAGAGATGCAAATTGTCACAAATTCGATTAAAGAATGGCTCGCTTACAAAAACAAAGAAAAAAAATCATCAATCCCTAAACCTTTAAAAGAAAACGCTCCAAAAGACATCTTACGTTTAGGTGCTGCAATAGAAGAATTGTCAGCTTTATTGCAGGCGAATGACACTGAAGCCATTGATCAAATCCAAAAAATGGGTGATTTGCTTGGCTCTGAAAATCCAGATGAATTTCATCTGATTTATACCCTTGTGAATGATCTGAATTTTGAACAAGCCTTGATCGAACTTAACAGGCTTGAGAAATGCTTTTTGCCCAATGTTTCCCAACAGGGCAAGATTGATCCTTCCTAAAAAAATAGAGACATAGGTCAAACCACATATTTCAGGTTGTGCATTTTTTGCCTCACGGTGAACAGGCGCTTTCCGGCAATTGGCCGGGTTGTATTTGCAATCTTCGACACTTTCTGATACCCATT
>PIVQ01000854.1 GCA_003354055.1 Desulfobacteraceae bacterium
ATTGATATTGATAAGGATGCTGAGGCTTCTACTCTTGAAGAAGGAACCAATTTCTATGAGTGGAACGGAAAGAGTGACAGCGGAAGCGATATGTCTGACGGGCTTTATTACTATACGGTTCAGACGGAATCCGGTGAGTATGCCAGTACGGATGTTGCAGAAGAGGTCTCAGCCATCAAGAATGTCAATAATACGCAATATCTTGTGCTTGGGGAAAGCGGCCGGCTTGTGTCCTTGTCCCAGGTAGACGAGATTTATTAAGCTTATAAAAGCAGGCCGTCTAAATTTTGGACTGGCCTGCATGAAATAGATACCAAAGGGAGAAAAACATGTCATTATCAAGCTCACTTTTTACAGGTACCAGCGGTTTGAAAAATATGGGTAACGGTATGCAGGTGGTGGGTAATAATATTGCCAACACCAATACCCTCGGATTTAAAAGCGGTAGGTCCACCTTTTCCGATACCCTGTATGAAACCGTTTCGACCCAGGCCGGTACAGCTCAGGTGGGGCGTGGTATGGCTGTTGGCAGCGTGACCAATAATTTCGATCAGGGATCCTTTGAATCCACAGGTAACTCTACGGATCTCTCCATTGGCGGGAATGGGTTTTTTATTGTTCGCCAGGACGGAACGGATAATAATTACTATACCCGTGCAGGAAACTTCTTTTTCGATGCAACGGGCCAAATGATCAATCAGGAAGGCTATCTTGTCCAGGGGTGGAAACTGGACGCAGATACCGGGGATGATACCGGGGCCATCACCGATATTGTTTTGGATGCATTTACCAGTTCTCCGAAGGCGACTACCAATGTTACCGCCATTACCAACCTGGATGCGGATGCAGAAAACAAGGCTGATGTATTGTCCGGTGAATGGAATTCTTCAGCCGATACTTATATGAGTTCCACTAACTATGAGTACCAGACCGTAGTCAGTGTATATGATTCTCTGGGCAGTGCCCATGATGTTACCATCTATTATGATAAAGTGTCCGGCTCTGAATGGGAATATGTGATCACCAGTGATCCGACTGAGGATAACCGGAATCTGGTCCAGGATACGGATTCCAAGGGACTGCTCGCACGGGGACGTATCACCTTCAGTGAAAGTTCCGGTGATATCCTGGACCTGACCATGGAAGAATTTACCGGGCGGTTGGGAAATTTCTATTCAGACGGGGTAAATACGGTGGATGATGTTGAGTACAACATTCAGGATTATGAGTCCATGCCGTATGACGGCTATGGGTTCCAATTTGAATACGACGGCAGTTCATGGGATTTTGTCGATTCTGACGCAGACGGAATTATTGATGCAGATGACAAGCCCGAGAATTACTCGTCAGCTGAAATCCTTTATTCGGATTCCACCACCATCCGGCTTGCCTTTGACGGTGAGGGGAATACCGATCTTGAAATCCGCCTTTCAAGCTCTGCCGTGGCAACAGATGTCATAGGGTTTGACATCAATAAGGAAAATGACCTTCATATTCAGGCGCTTGAGTCCGTTGGGTATAGTAAAAGTGGAAGTGAATCGGAAATTGATGGCTCAAACACCACCTTGACCATCAATAATCCCAGTGTCATGACCCATGATTCGGCAGGGGTGGACATCGTCTGGAACCCGACCACAGAGACCTGGCACTGGAGCAATCCGGAAATGGCAAATTCAGCAGGGACCTTGGTCACCGGTGTTACCTATGACGGATCTTCACAAACTGCCGCCACGGTGATTGATATACAAAATGATGAAGATTTTGAGATGGTCTCTGATGATGTCACTGTGATGGTGGACGATAGAACAGGTGACTGGGACTGGAATATGCCAATAAAGGAGGATGATTTTGATGATTCGTTTGCTTCTTTTGCCTCCGGGAATGAACCTTCATTGACAATCACTTCATCAGGGACCCAGGGGGCAGTGGCGTCAATGACTTCAACCGGTGTCTCAACGACAAGTACATTGACCTGGACCGGTACTGCCTGGACGTCTAGCGCTGGCGGCGGACAGACCATGATTACCATTAATACGGCCAACAGCGATAATTCTCAGGTACAGTTTACCATCTGGGAAAATGATACTATTGGAAGTGCTTCCGGAGCAACTACTGCTGTATATACATTTACAGACCTCTCCACAGCTGGTGGTGAGACAATTTCATTTTCTATCGATCCCACACCGCCCGAAGAATATCAGAATGCAGTTATTTCCACCTCTAATTCCACGACTTCAGGATTTGGTATCAATTGGGATACTACGGGAACCAATACTAGTATAGACATGGAGGTAAATGTCTCTGCCAACACAACCACAACCTCTTACGGCGGACTTACGGTCGTCTTTGATGTAGATCCGGACGTGCCTCCGGATAATTATAGTTTGGCCACATTATCCGGTGATGAGTCCCAGGCGGTGATCGACCTGGACGGTTCCGGCGGCAGCGATGATAAGGATGATATTGTGTTTGACTTTACAACGGATTTGGCGGCCGGGTCCACTCTTGATCCTTATGATTACAAAGCTGTGATCAGTTTTGATATTTTAGGGTCTACGGCCTGGACAAATATCAGTGATGATGAAGTGAGTACCAACGGTTTGTTCCAATTCTCCGCTGATTTCCTCGGTGGGGATTACGGCAGCACTGAGATGGATATTGAGATGAATTTAGGTACGATGTTCGACGGAAGCAACTGGACAAATGATTCTCTGTCCACCACACAGTACTCCA
The DNA here is from genome assembly GCA_003354055.1 of Desulfobacteraceae bacterium. The sequence continues at coordinate 2,734 of PIVQ01000854.1, forward strand.
AATCGTCATCCACCACTTATCAGGATTCGGACGGATATGCAGCCGGTGATCTGGAAAGTGTCGATGTCTCTGCCGACGGTACCATCACGGGAAATTATTCCAATGGGCAGCTCATTCCTCTGTTCAGGGTCGGTTTGGCCAAGTTCTATAATAACTTCGGCCTGATGGCTGAGGGAGGGAATATGTTTACCGAAACCAATGACAG
>PIVQ01000855.1 GCA_003354055.1 Desulfobacteraceae bacterium
AAATTTGTATTTGATTTTCATCTTTCTTCAAGTTAGACTCGGACAAAATTAAAGCTGGAAGCGTATGCAATTAAAAGTGATTATAGCAGATGACCATGCCATTATCCGGGAGGGCTTAAAAAGCCTTCTGGAAAAAAAAGGCATCAAGGTCTTGGACATTGCAAAGAACGGCAGGGAGGCCGTGGAAAAGGCCATTGCCCTCAAGCCGGATATCATGATGATGGATATCTCCATGCCTGGCCTTAACGGTGTGGAGGCCACAGCTATGATCCGGAAGGAGGTTCCCCATACCCGTGTGATTGCCCTGTCCATGCATTCGAGTAAAAACATCATTGACAAGATGTTTGCCTCGGGTGCCTCTGGATATATTTTAAAAGAATCTGCATTTGATGAGATTTATGATGCCATCCAGGGGGTGATCCGGGGCAATTTTTACCTGACGCCTTCTATTGCCAGAATGTATGTGGATGACCGGAGGCCCCGGTTCGGAAACTGGGAAGAATTGCCTACGTTCAACAAGATATCCAAAAAAGAACGGGAGGTTCTCCAACTGGTGGCAGAAGGGGAAAAAACCCGGGATATTGCGGAAAAACTCGGGGTGAGCATCAAAACGGTTGAGACCCATCGCAGAAATATTATGAAGAAGTTGAATATCTTCAGTGTGGCCGGGTTGACCAAATTTGCCATACAGGAAGGCATTATATCCCTGGAATAACCTTATTTTGAAAGATAAAAGGTACGGCAAATGGAGTACATAAAATCAAAGGATGAATCAAATGATGCTGTGGAGGCGCTTGCCAACGGCATTGCCCATGACGTCAATAATCTTCTGGCAGCCATTAAAGGCCATGCCTCTTTGATGATGAGCAGCGTCAACCCGTCTGATCCTCTGTACGGGCATATCACTGAAATCCTATCCTGCATTGACAAGGGGTCTGAAATCGCCAACCAGTTGCTGGGGTTTGCCCAGGTCGATGCCTTCTACGTCACCAGTATTGATGCCAACCGTTTGGTTCGGTCTGCCGTTGAAAACCTTGATCTCAAAGGCCGGCAGATTATCCTGGATGTGGATCTGAATGCCAAGCCTCTGGTCATCAACGGAGATCCGGATAAGATTAACCAGGTGATCTCTACAATAGTTGAAAATGCACTCCAGGCCATGCCCAAGGGCGGCAAACTGTCTGTTCTTACCGAGTCGGCTGCTATTATGAACGGGACGGCCGAAGCCTATGGTCTGGAAACCGGTTTTTTTGTTAAAATTACAATCACCGATACCGGTATTGGTATGGATAATGAGACTCTGAAAAAGATTTTCAAACCTTTTTATTCAGCCAACCACAGGGAATTTCCGGATAAAAAGGGGCTGGGTTTGACCTTTGCCCGAAAAATTGTAAGGAACCACAACGGAGTGATTGATGTGTGGAGTTCTCCCAAGGTGGGCTCTTCTTTTTCCATTATTCTTCCCCTGGCAGAGCCTATTGAGAATGCTGATATGCCCTCTGCCCAGGAAAAACTTGTTCTGGGCAATGAGTCGGTTCTTCTGGTGGATGATGAGGAGCGGATTCTTACCGTGGGCAGAGAGATTTGCAAAGCATTGGGATATAAGGTAATGACGGCCGATTCAGGAAAAGAGGCCTTAAAGCTCTATGCGGAAAAACAAAATGAGATTAATCTCGTGGTTCTGGATATGATTATGCCGGAAATGAACGGCCTTGAGACCTTTATTAAGTTGAAGAAGCAGAATCCCGATATTAAGGTCTTATTGTCAACAGGGTATGCCATTGATGAAAAAGCCCAGGAGATGCTCAGACAGGGTTGTAAAGGATATATTCTCAAACCCTATTCAGTGATTGATTTCTCCCATAAGATCAGGGAGGTTTTAGAACAATAAAATAAATTATGGAAATAAATGATACACTTTGATAATGCTGCACCTGTTAAATTAAAAGGGGCAGGCGGGGGATTCTGGATTACCATTGACCCTTCCCATCCGGAAGCGGTTTTGATCTCTGAAATTGATAAATTGATAAAAAATCTTAAACATCTGGCTGTGAATGCGGATGTGACTCTTGATGTGGGAGATGCCCGGGGCCAGGAACCCTTGATTCAGCAAATTAAAACCCATCTGGAGAAAAATTTTGATCTGGGAAAGATTCTGACCTCCCCCAAAAAAAGATCAATCCCCACTGAACGTATCCGGCAACGGGATCTGTCCCGTGGCTGGAACCAACATCGAAGTGATGTGCTCATGCTGCGCGGCCGTGTCCGCTCCGGTCAGAAGATAGATGCCAAAAAGCATCTGGTTATTACCGGTGATGTTAATCCCGGCGCAGAGATTCTTGCCGGCGGTGATATCATTGTGCTGGGCAAGTTGTCCGGTAAAGCCCATGCCGGCTATCCTGACAATGAAGATGCTATTATTTTTTCTCTGGCATTTAACCCCAGCCATGTGAAGATCGGTACAATATCAGCGGCAGGAAGTGACGAAGGCGTGGGATCCGGACCTGAGTTTGCCTCAGTGGAAGACCAGGCTATTGTTGTCAAAGATTATATGAAGGCCAGTCCGTTCAGGCGTATGCCCTGGCCGGAAGCCATTTAAAATGAACAGATTTAAACATAACTAGTGACTGACCGAAAACCCTTGCTTGGATGAAAACTTGCCCATATGCAAGGCGCAAGAAAGTCTGAAACCGGAGTGTACTCTTGTACATGAGGATTTCAGACTTTTGCAGCAACGTGGCAGATGGGTGAGTTTTCGTTCAAGCACTAACTATATGAATTGAGGTGTGAATTGGAAGGTAAAATAATTGTCGTAACATCAGGAAAGGGCGGTGTTGGCAAAACAACGGCAACCTCATCCATTGGTGCGGCCCTGGCCCTTGAAGGAAACAGGGTGGCCATTGTTGACATGGACATCGGATTGAGAAACCTGGACGT
>PIVQ01000148.1 GCA_003354055.1 Desulfobacteraceae bacterium
TTGGAGGACTCCATTTTATTGGCCATATTAAACTCTATATATTTTACCGCCAAGGCATTGGCCATATCAGCGGCCAGGATCGAATTCTTATCTTTGATGTTAATGGTCAGCAGACGAGTATCCCTGACCTGCTCAATCGAAATTTTTGCCCGCACCGTTCCAATCAGGGCCAGCCTTTTCTCATGGGGAATCACCTCTTTTTCTTCCAATTGAAGCAACAGCTTTACATTAGCCTTGAACTGCTTTATCACCTCTTTAATGGGGTTGATCTCAAGTTCTTTACCCTCTTTCCCAAGGTCCAAATTATCAATCAGATTGTTGATCACAGGTAATGACTGAATGAGTTTAAAATGGGTGTTAAAGGTCATGGCCTGAGACATGTAGCTCTCATAGTCCACCCGCTCGCCCGTAATCGGTGAGGATGACGTTTCCTTGTCTATGATCAATTTGGCCGTTGACTGGTATATGGGAGTGGCCAGAAAGGTAAATAACATGGTCCCGGAAACGGTGATGACAAAGAATGCAACAATGACGGCCTTGCGCTTGAGCAGGACCATGAGGTAATCGGAAATGTGGACTTCCTGTTCTTGGAATATGTCGTCTTCCATTAAATCTCCTTTGCCCTGACATTTCATGAAAATTGAAATTTTTCCGGAGTATTATTCTTATTATCAGACGGTTATATCCGGGTTAGGGGCTTATAACCAGGCCTCAGGGATGTGGATACGATCGCCGGGTTTGAGCTGAAGGTCCGGAATGTCCCCTGAGATGACTTTTTTAAGATTGAGTTTGATGGTATCCTGTCCATCATTGGTTTTTCGGATAATTTTGGTGCGGTTAGGAGCGGCGAATTTATCAAATCCGCCAGCCATGATACAGGCGGCAAGCACTGTCATACCCGGCTGATAATCAAATACACCGGGTTTTTTGACCTTGCCCTGAACATATACTTTAAAAGAGGACTGGTTCAGCTTAGTACCCAAAGGAATATAGATTGTGTCTCCGGATTGAAGACGGATATTTTGCGTCATATCCCCTTCATCAAGAAGTTTGATCAGATCGATCCTGATGGGTTCTGATTTGGAAATTGTCTCTGTCATGGCAGAATCATCCAGTTCCTGCCCTTTCACCCCCCTGAGGATATAGGCGAGATTCCCCCGTTCGGGTAAAACACCGCCGGCACTGGCCACAAGATCCATAACCCTCGGGGTATAATCCAACTCAAACATGCCGGGATTTTTAACCGCCCCGGAAATAAAGAACTGGAGGCTGTGGTATTCTTTGATCTGAAGGTGGATTTGAGGATCCACAAAATACTCTTCCGCCATAGGGGAGTAGATGAGTTTTTCCAACTGATCCAGTGTCAGGTTCTCAGCTTTGATCTTGCCGATAAACGGCACATTCACATTACCGTTGGATCCTACCACCATTTCCGTTTTAACCTGTTCTTCTCCGCCTGCAAGGATGGAGATAACCAGCACGTCCTCAGGCCCCAAGCGATAGCCTACGCTGTCTTTATTGGTCTCGCACAGACCGGAAAACGGCATGAGCAAGCACATTGCCATTAAAAGGACAAACAGATAATTCTTAAAAGAACGCGACATAAATATTCCAATACAGGAAATTTGAGCAAAAATAATGGCACAAAAATATGTTTCGTACCATTATTTTCCTGGTTCACAATTTTCTAGTTAACGATTATGTAGACCCCATGTCATAGTTGAATTTGATATTGACCATTACAAATTCATTGCTGAAGTCATTTGTATTAACATTGGAATCCCTTTCTTCTGCACCTCCTTGAAGGCCGATGCTTAACCTATCGTGAAACATGTAATAATCCAGGGCAGCTGCAATGTACCATCTGTCGTCTTCCCGGTCGGATGTTTGGTAATCTGCATTCTGGAACCATCCGTCCAAGGTGAAGTTAAGACGGTCAAGCAACAGGTAGGTAACTCTGGCATCAACCCGGGTAGAGTTGTAGTAGGAGTCGCCCTGACCTGCGTCATTCAAGTTGCTTCCAAATGAAAGATAAACCGAGCTTTTGGGTTTTGATTTTGCATCCGGCGGATTCTGACCAAACAGGGCTACCTTCCAGACAAAATCGTCAATATCTCCGCCTGTAACCTGGCTTGAGTCATCAAACTCCCTCTTTTGATAGCCTGCCCCTACGCTGAAGGTGAGATAGTTAAACTGTTTGTTCATATTCAGCATAATCTGGTGAGAATCGTAACCAATGGAAGTTTTATCGTATTCTCTGTTCCAGAACTGGTAATCCAGATCAAAGGAGGTTAGGGAATTAAAGTAATAGTAAAAGGTGGTCGTCAGCCTGTTCTCATCAGAATCTTCACCTTCTCCCGGACCGTCATCTTCATAGTCGGTCATCTGATTGGTGTATTTGAGGCCAAGGCCGAATTTCTCGCCAAAGTTGTAGTTCATCCTGGGGGTAAACTGGTTCAGTGTGTATTTATACCGGTCAACCGCATTTGATTCGGCATCTGAATTGGCAGGGTCACGGGTTTTCCAGAACAGATTATCCAGGCCGATAAGCAGACGCTCGGTTGCCTGGGTCTGGGCGGTAAAATCCGCCATGTGCTCGGTATAGTCAAAGCGGTCTGCCTCTTGTCCTGATGGTACATTATCATCTACATCATCATACCTTAGGACGTTGAACCAATAATCCAAAGAGATAAGGCTCTTGTCAGTGGTGTAACCAAATTCAACACCGGGTTTTACATAAAAAGTATCTACTTTCCGCTCATTGGTTTCAGATTTATGAAAGTTGCTGTCCCTTTCCCAGCCTGTCTCAATATGGGGTTTGATAAGCCAGCGCCCTTCTGCAAAACTAAACCCTGCTAAAAACAATGAACACAAAACAAGTATGCCGGTATAACAAATAAGTCGAGTGGTGCTGTGCGTGTTTTTCATCTTTTTCTCCGGTTTAGCTGAATGATGTCTTTCTATACGGGACTGCCGGACTGGTCATCCTGAGTCGGCGGTGTTTCAACAGGGTCTGCCGCAGGCGGTGCCGGCGGAGTAACAGGACCGGTTGTTTCTTCCGGAGGGGTCTCTTCTGCAGGCTCAAATGCTTCAGGTTCAACAGGCGGAGCCCCCAGAGCGACGGCAGCCTGATTGACGGCGGTCTGCAAGGTGGTGGCATTGACGGTAGGATGTGTAGCGACAATTGCAATGACGGCATTGGCAGCACCGGTTGTAACCGAAGAGGTCAGGGAGTCTGCATCCAGGTTGGGATCCGCACCAACCGCCTGGTTAATCCCTGTGATGGCTCCGTTGGTAGCACCACTTACAATGTCGGCCACAGTTGTTTCCAGATTCGGGAGGACAGCATCACCAAGACCGGAGGTAAGTTCATGAATTGCGACGGCAATCTGGGCCTGGAGTTCATCTCCGGTTAATCCCTGCGCGACCAGGTCTGCTGTTATGTCTGCCATGTACTCGGAGGCCAGTTCAGCCACATCACCCCCGGCTTCGGCAGTGGTTGCGATATTACTTATCTGCTCGTCCGTCATAACAGTGGCGGCAGTTGCAATGCCCTGTAATAAAAAACAGGTTACGAAAGCCATTAATAACAATTTGCCTAATTTCATCGTTTTCTCCTTTAATATACTTCGAAGTGCCTATATTTATGGTCTACAATACAAGAACTTGGGCAGGATCGTCAGGATACGTACATTGAATCAAAAAATAGCAACATTTAATGTATGTGCAGAGTTCTTTTTTAGATTTAATCATGATTGCCTGATCAAATCAATCAGGAAAATCTTTATTTCTTTCATTTTTTTTGCTTAGGGGCCGCTGACTTGCACAAATATTGATCCTTAAAATCTGAGTTCATCTGCGTCCTAATACGTTTTTGCCTCTTCGTTGAGATGGCCGTCAACATAGCGGGCTAAAATTTCTGCTGTGGCCCTTGGCGGTCTGACATCCAGGAAATGATCCACAATGGCATGGGCGATTTCATGGGCAAGCATTCCGGCAAACAGGTCATCTGCATTGACATAGATGGTGTTGTATTCAAACAGATACCAGGCCCGCAGAACTTTGTCTTTTTTGTAAATTTTGAAATAGGCTTCTCGTAAGGCGCTTTTGTCGGGGTAGATACGAACATTTATTTTTATGGCTTTCCGCATGTCCAGAATGAGCTGGACCTTCTCAACCAGGGTGTCGATCTTTTTAGCAATGCGGCCGTGGAGACCTCCGGTTGAGCCGCTGGATGAATAGCTGGAGAAGCTGCCGGTATTCTTAACCGCCTTGATCTTTTTATCAAATTTTTTAAGATCGGATTCACTCTGGTAATGAAGGTTTAAGTATTTTGTTTTAACGGTCTTCCATTGGACGGCACTAACCGGTTGATATCCTGTGAGAACAAGGCCGGCAGAGATAACGACGATAGCAAGGATAGATCGTAACATCAGATATAACTTAATCAGAGTTTGAAGTTTTCATTAATCGCATTTCGAACCCTGTCACCTGACTCGTTCTCTCCTGCGAAATCGTCCGCATCTTTTTTTATGGCTGAGACCCGGTTTGAGAGCGCCTCAATCATCGCATTCAAAGAAAGGGCAATCTCCTGGAACTGATCACTTTTTCGAATCCTGATTCTGAATTTCAGGTCCCCACCTGCAATGCGTTTGATATCTTTTTCAAACCGGTACATGGGGCCGGCGATTTTATGGGAAACCAGAAGGGTAACCATGATGACCACCAGACCGATGACAAAGGTCGTAATCAGGGTCGTATAGATCACCGACGGCATGATTGCCAATGAGGTATTCTGAATCACCAACTTTGAATTCATGTAGGTTGTGGTCAAAGAATCGTTGGTATTAAACAGGGTCAAGCCGATGGAGATGGCACCGCCGAGTATCAGAATTAAAAAGAATTTAAAAATGAATCTGAATTGAAACTCTTTATTGATATAGAGTTGGCGACGTTTGATTGCCGTGGCTTTCTTTTTTCTTGGGTTCATTCTCTTAAGCCTCTTTTACTTGTCTTTAAGGGCTTGTCTTTATGGTTTTTACCTTTAAGGGTCTGATTAATCGTAATATCAGCAGAGTCCCGCAGGCTCAGTGTCCAGGCATCAAGCCTTTCTTTAAGATGCTGGGACTCAAGTATACTTTTTATGGTTTCTTTGAACTCCTCATAGGGTTCGTCGAATTCGTCCTTGTTTGCGGTGTAATATGCTTTCATTTCATCTTCGGTTACCAGGATCTTCTTTTTGAGTTCTGCTGTTTTTGAATCCAGAAGCTTGCGGATCAGGGTGGCTTCCCAATACTTTTCAATGGTTTTAATAAAACTCTCGTTCCGATCCAGTTTCAGCCGCATGGCCTCCTGAATCATCAACTCTTTGCTGACAAGGTATTCTACATATCGTTTCCGGTTCTCGTCGGACAGGTTCATTTCAGGATCAGCATAGGCTTCCAACTTGATCAGTTCGTTGAACTCTTCTGTTGAAACTACGGCATTATTGACCTTTATGGCCATATCTTTTTCATCGACTGAATTATCCGGGCCGCACGCCACCAACCCCAGCAAAAGAACTCCGATGCCAACGACCGCAGGCATGTTAGGAATCGTTACAAAATAACTTGATCTAAATTGTTTCCAAAACCCAGTAAAAGACAGGGTATTTTGAAAACAAAAGATCAAGTAATTTTGGAGCCGATCCTTAGACAATGACTTCATTATGCATATCCTTATTGAACCTCGGCGAGGTCGGTGAGGCCTTTTGCAATGGCGAATTTGGTAAGGCCTGCGATAGTATGGATGTCCAGTTTCTTTTTGATATTATTGCGGTGGACATCAACGGTTTTTGAGCTGATGTTCATCTGTTTGGAAATGGTTTTGCTGGTATGACCTTCTGATATCAGCTGAAGCACTTCGCGTTCCCGGGCAGATAACAGGGTAAAACTGTCCACAGCGTCCCATTCCCTGTTTTTGGCAAACTCCACAACCATATGGGTTATTTCAGGACTCAGGTATATAGTACCTGACAATATTACATTCAGCGCATTTATGACTTCTTCAAACGGACAAGTTTTCAACAGATATCCGGATGCTCCTGCATTGAGCATGCCCATTACATAGGCTTTGGCAGAGTGCATAGTCAGGGCCACAACCTTGATACCGGGAACTGCAGCAACAATCTGCCGGGTGGCTTCTATGCCGTTCATATCCGGCATGCTTACATCCATTAAAACAAGATCCGGCCTAAGTTTGTCTGCCATCTCTAAAGCAACTCTGCCGTTGTTTGCCCTGCCAACCACATGAAACGCATTGCTGGCTTCAAGAGAATAACCAATGCTGTCCCGAACGATCTGATGGTCATCAACAACAATAATTCTTGGTTTTTTCATTGGGCACCCGGTTTTATTAAATTAGGATATCATTTAACTGCTGGTGCATTGCTTCGTACTTTTTCATTAGTTTGCCACACTGAAAAATCAGGACAGTTGTTAAACGAATGAAGACTGATCAACTACTTTTTGGGGACCAGAGTGAGGATGCAGGCCTTTGTTCAGTCCAGAGTTATCGACAGACTTGTGGCCGCAGGTTGAAATCCACTGGGCAAACCTTTTTCATAAAGTGTATATTATTTTTATCAGAAAGCCACAGACAAGATCAAGAAAATTTACTTTAATTTGATATAAAGCCCCATGTAATATGTCGGTTGCAGGGGCCAAAGGGCATCGCTCCGCTCTTTCGCCTACACGCCCTCTTTTAGTAAGGCACCGTGGAGAATGCACAGATTGACATTGTGGAACAAGAAAATGCAGGTAATAGGTGTGAAACAAAAAAGTGTAGGTAATGGGTATGAAATGGGAGAACGCAGGTAATATGCCATACGATAAGATTTCGGCGCTGATACAATAATTTAAGCATATTTATTATTCAGTTCTAAATAAATATACTTAGTAAAGAAAGATAAAAATGCCCGCCCCCTCCACAGAATACCACCATGTGGTAGTTTGTGGCTTTCGTAATGAGGTGCAAAGTCCTAGTGCAAAGGCAAATGTGTGAACTTTTTTACCCATGACTATGAAAAAATTTACCTACGCACAATTAGTAGGCCCATAGCGGGTATTCACGTGAAACGCGGCCTTAAAATTGTGAAACGGCCTTGAATTCACGACCTATAGTAAACAATGGGAGGGTAAATATGCTTAGAGAACAACTACAGAAATACATATAGCATTTTTTACTTATATACATATAGGTGACTTTTCATCCAAGCACGGGTTTTCGGGCAGCCACTAGATAACTGATTATCAAGAATAAATTCCCTCCATCTATGTGTTGAGAAAAGTGATAAATCCTGTTAGGACTTCAAGGTCAGGATATGTTTCATGGTTCTATTCTCAAAAATGCTAAAAAAGGAAATTTTGTGATGATGAAGCGTGCAGTCCTTTTCAGTATTGTCATATTGATGTTTACGGCTCATTCTCTTTGGGCGGGGTCTCCAGCGGGTTCCGACAAAGAGTCTAAGGCCCTTAAGGTAGCCAAGGCCTGGCTGTCCATTGTTGACCAAGGACGATATGGTGAAAGCTGGGAAAAAACATCTGAATACTTTCAGAATTCAGTGTCTAAACAACACTGGGATAAGGCCCTGACTGGTTTCCGAAAACCCTTTGGGGAAGTTATGAACAGGCAAGTGGCCAAAATGAAGTATACCACACAATTACCGGGTGCTCCTGACGGGGAATATGTAGTCATCCACTTTAAAACCTCTTTTAAGAACAAGGCCTCTTCTTTTGAAACCGTTACCCCGGCCCTTGGAAAAGACGGGACCTGGAGGGTTGCAGGTTATTTCATAAAATAAATTCCATTAAATAAGGGAAATCTCCCATGAATTATGATGAGTTGTTAACATCCCGAAGATCCGTACGACACTACAAACAGGATCCGGTTCCCACAGACCTGATCAAGGAAATGATAAACGAAAGCATCCTGGCCCCCAACGCAGGCAATGAACAGCCCTGGAAATTTATCATTGTGAATAATCAGGGGGTGATGAAACGCATATCCGATGAAAGCAAAAAGAACATCCTGGCCCGGATTGCGGCAGACCCGGATGATTATGCAAGCCGCTATAAGACCATCCTTGAAAAAGAGAGCTATAACGTATTCTACAATGCCCCCTGCCTGGTCATGGTTATGGGACCTGCAAAGCTGCGAAATATTTATGTAGACTGTGCCCTGGCAGCCTCCTACTTCATGCTGGGCGCCGCATCCAGAGGGCTTGGCACCTGCTGGGTCAATCTGGGCAGGTTCATTAAAGATCCGGATATGATCACAGAACTGGGTATTCCGGATGATTGTGACATTATTGCCCCTATTGCTTTAGGATATCCGACACAGATGCCGCCCATTCCAAAACGGAAATCCCCTGAAATCCTGAAAATAATAAATTGAAGGAGAGAGAAATGGTCATTGGTAAAAGAATTATACTTTGTGTTCTTCTGCTCTGGGCAGGATTTGGTAATACAGCCTTTGCAAATGAAACTCAAATGGTCGGCCTCCTGATAGAGGCGGAAACGTACGGCCGACCCATTCCCCTGCTCTCTGCGCTGTATCCGGATATGGATGACGCCCTGGCCTACGAGGTTCAGAAGGCATATGTTACCACCCGTTTGAAAACAGAAGCCCTGGCAGGGTTCAAGGCAGGTCTGACCTCTTCTGGTGCTCAAAAAAAATTCAAGGTCGCTCAGCCCCTGGTCGGTGCCCTGTTCAAATCCGGACAATTGATGCCTGGCCGAGCTGTTCATCGGTCCGATTTTCACCGCCCCATGATTGAAACGGAAATCGGGTTTATCCTTGATGATGCCCTTACCAAAACGGTTTCTGATATTCCGACTCTGAAACAACATATCAAAGCCGTCATGCCGGTAATTGAACTGCCGGACTTAGGGTTTGCCGATATGAAATCTCTACGGGGAGTTGACATTATTGCAGCCAATGTCTCTTCAAAATCTTTTATTGCAGGTACTGCCCTGTCACCGGACGGGATCGATCTGAACCAGATTACCGTTACCCTGTCACTGGACGGGCAGCCCGTTAATCAGGGTGCCGGCAAAGACGCCATGGGAGATCAATGGGAAGCTGCGCTTTGGATGGTGAATGTTCTGATCAGCCAGGGCCGGTCCCTTGAACCCGGACAACTCCTTATCACAGGGGCACTTGGCAAAATGATACCAGGAAAACCAGGCAATTACAGCGCAGACTACGGCCCCCTGGGAACCATTGATTTTCAGCTCCGGTAGGAGGATCAATTCCATTCGATTTTAACGTGGGACCCTTTGCCGGGCCGGCTATCGATCGAAAGTTCCCAGCCAAACCGTTTGCACAGCCGGGAGACAATACTCAGGCCAAGACCGAATCCCTGGCTCTGCTCTCCCTTGATATGGGACTGGGTCACGGAATCAAGACGGTCCGGTTCAATGCCCAAGCCCGTATCAATGATGGCGATGTAGGTGTTTTCGGAAATGATGGTTACCGATCCCTGGGACGTAAACTGGAAGGCGTTCCGTATCAGGTTGGTAACGGCAATATAGAGGATCTCCTCCCTAACCTGCAGGGTGGGGTTGTGGCGGAGATCCAGTATCAGCTCGACATCTTTATTTACAATGAGGTACCGGGTATTTTCAACGGCTTTTCTAACAACCGCTTCAACCTCACAGGTTTCTGTGGGATCATTCTCTTCACGGGCCAGCCAGAGAAAAGTTTCAATGGTGGTTTCCATATCATTTACAGATCTTACAATCCGGTTCAAGGGTTTTCTCAGCAAGGGGTTTGTATCCAACTCCGGCTGCTGTTCCATGATTTCAACCGCCCCTTTGACAATGGTCAGAGGGGTTCTCAGTTCGTGGCTGGCATCCCGGGTAAACTGTTTTTCCCTGCGGATGAAGGCATTGATTCTCTGCATGGCAGTCTCTATGGTCGAGGTCAGCATGCCGATTTCTCCCTTCTGGGAGTGTTCAGTCCATTGCTCCGGGATATTTTCCGGATTCAGCCTTTTGATTTTATTCATGAGATCGATCATGGGCTTAAACACTATTCTGGAGGTAACCACTCCGATGATGGTACCCGGAATCAGCAACACGCCCAGGGATATCATCAGGATTTGTAAGGGATTAATGAAATCATTCTCCTTAAAAAATTCCCTGCCGTGAAAGAAAAGGTAATGGGTTATTTTGGTATCCGGAAGCTCGATAATCCCAACGTGGAGGGGTGGTCTGTTTTTCTGGGGGAAAATGGTATGAACGCCGGGACCAAGATCCCGGACCACCTCTTTGAATTTTTCCGGTACCCGGTCCATTCCCTGATACGCATTAATAAACTTTGAATGGGGCAGCGGCGTGGCCCGGTCCTTTTCATACTGGTACAAAAAGTAGTCCACCTCTGTCTCCAGGAGATTATCCACCAGGCGGCCTACATTTTTCCCCATAAGAACAAAGGTAATGAATCCGTTGATAACCACCAGAATGGTGCCGAAAATCAAAACGCTTGCCACGACCCGGAACCGGATGCTTTGGTAAAATTTCATGATTATTCCTTCAGGCCATCCTTTAATTGGAACCCCACCCCGTGGATCGTCTGAATCAGAGCTTGGTCAAAGGGTTTGTCGATTTTTTTCCGCAGATTATAAAGATGACTTCTGAGCACATCGCTCCCGGGAGGCATATCACCCCACAGGGTGTGTTCCATCTCTTTTCTGGACACCACATTGGGGCTGGCCTCCATGAGCTGTTTCAAAATAGAGATACAGGTATTGTTCAACTCGACTTTCCGGCCCTGACGGATCACCTCAAAGGTGCCCAGATCCATGGTCAGGTCACCGACGATCAGCACCTTTTTATCCCGGGACCGGCGTTTGGCAAGGACCCGCACCCTGGCCTCCAGCTCTTTGAGGGCAAAGGGTTTGACCAGGTAATCATCAGCACCGGATTCAAATCCCAGCAGTTTGTCATCCAGAGTGTCCCGGGCCGTGAGCATGATCACCGGCACCTGTTTATCCGCTTGCCCACGAAGCTTTTGGCAAAGGGTAATCCCGTCCATGCCGGGCAGCATTAAATCGAGAACAATGACGTCATACTCCTGGGTAAGTGCCAGATGAAGGCCGCCGATACCATCCATGGCAAAATCCATTATAAAGCCTTTGGCTTCCAGAAAGTCACTTATGTTTTCTACAATTGCCGGGTTGTCTTCAATGACCAGCAAGCGGATATTCTCATTCATCGGAACCTCCAACGGGACCTCTCAGGGTTGTGATATGTTACGGCCAGTATAGTAGTCTAATTCTTCCAAGGCAAGGCCAAGAGAGGCTCGGGCATCGGCAAGATCCCCCTGGGCCGCAACAAGATCATTCTGGGCCTCGTTCATACGGACTAAAGAGGCCTGGCCGGCCCGGTATTCTTTTTGAACAAGATCCCTTGTGGTTTCCACAAGAGAGGCGTTGTCCTGCTGAAGCGCCAAGGTTACGCGGGAAGAATCTACATTGGATAATGCCGACCGGATTTCCGAGGCTGCCGTAATCCTGGCCTCTTTGCGTTCCTGTGCAAGTTCCCGTTTTTCAGACATCACGCTTCGAACGGCCGACCGGGTGGCACCGCCGGAAAAGAGTTCAAAGCTTAAGGAGACACCGACGGATGCCCCCATATTGTCTGAATCACTTAAGCCGTCGAATTCATCTACGCCACTGGTACCATAACCGCCGACCAGTGAAACCATGGGGAAATACTCTGATTTTTCCCGGTTGATTCTGGCCTCAGCCTCCTGAATCGCAAATTCATCCTCTTTTAGATCCGGGCGATCAGCCAGGGCGGAACTGATATCCGTGGCCAGTGCAGTCTCGTGGGCAGGGTCGCCTGACAGGCTGGAAGCATCAAGGGCTTCAACTTCCATTTCCTGAGGCAGCTGAGCATCTGTATACCCCATGAGTGCGGCCAGGCCATAGCTGTACTCTTTATAGGATTGCCCGGCCTCAATCAGCGAGGTCTTGGCCGCATTAACCTTGGTCTTATAATTCAACACATCACTGTAAGATCCGGTTCCCAGACGTTCTTTGGCGACCGATTCCTTTCCTGATCCTGGTTAAAGGCCATGTCGGACCGGGCAATTCTGAGATTCTCAACCGCCAACTGCACATTGAGAAAACTCTGGGCAATCGACCAGGCAAGGGCACGCTGCACATCTTCCCGGGCAGCAAGGCTCATCTTTTCTCCG
>PIVQ01001708.1 GCA_003354055.1 Desulfobacteraceae bacterium
TGAATTGCACAGGCAGACATGCGATTTATTCATTTACATGCGCGCCTCAATCCCCTACACTACCAATTATACAGGACTTCTTATCGACAAACCCCACCCTTGAAGGGTACTTCTAATAACTAAGATTTTGGTTTTAGTTCAAGGCGTAACCTAAAGGTCAGAACCAGCAAAATTTTAACCGGAGGAATACATAGAGTATTTTGAGAATTAAAATTTTACTGCAACGATGAAATTGAGCCAAAAGGCAATTATTAGCGGTGACCCGAAGAAAAGGAGGCCCCATGAACAAAACCACCATTAAAATCAGACTGATGAAACATGATGATTTCGACGCAGTGGTCAGAATTGACGAACGCCTATCGAGAGTATCCCGGTCAGAGTATTATGAACAAAAATTTGAAAGACTTTTTGAATCCGGTGAGTATTTGCCCACTTCTCTTGTTGCCCTAAACACAGATGGAACAGTGGTGGGATTTATTATGGGCGAACTCTATATCGGTGAATTTGGTATTTCCCGGGAAGGTGCCTCAGTAGACACAGTTGGCGTTGATCCGGATTTTCAACGCCTGAGTATCGGAGAGCTGTTAATGAAAGAATTTGTAGATCATTTAGGACAACTCGGGGTTCGAAAGATCAATACTCTGGTTGATAAAAATGACACCCGGATGATGCGTTACTTTGATGCGAACCAATTCCGTCCTTCCAAGACT
>PIVQ01001709.1 GCA_003354055.1 Desulfobacteraceae bacterium
CATTTGGCGCCAAAGTAGGTCTTGTCACCCTGGTTGTCTTCTCTGTAATCCACTTTACCGATTTCAGGGACAACAAAGACACCGGGAGCAAGTGTGATGGGAGCCTGCAGGTAGTAGGCATAGACATCATCCTCATTTGCATTATCCAGCTCAGTACTTGCATACCCGAAGCCGGCTTCGACGGAGATCATTTCATTAATGAGGTAGGCACCTACAATTTCATAACCAAAGGCTTCGTTATCCTGTACAGTTCCACCGCTGACCTGGGCATAGCCCTTTCCGGAATCTTCGCCGTTAACATCTGATCCAACCAGGTTACCAACGTTTTCACCGACATAGCCTTCTGCTGCCAGAGAGAACTGACCCGCCTTGAAACCGCCCATGATAGTACCGATATAGGAATCCACGTCATACAGGTCATCAACTTCAAAACTGTTGTAGCCGGCACCGATACCCGCAAACCAATTGCCCATATTTACTTTGTAGCGGGCTTCAATTCTGGGAAGCCGGACTTCAGTGGAACCATCTTCAACAACAGCAGTACCGTTATAATAATCGTTATCAGGTGAGATCATGGCGACCTGAAAACCGCCAAAGGTCAGTTTGATCTGGGCTGAACGTGAGGGAGAGGGCTCTCCCCAGCCATCCAGGCCGTTGTCTCCGGCATAAACCTGATTGGATATAGGCAGGTACAGGGGCGTATAGTCCTG
>PIVQ01001710.1 GCA_003354055.1 Desulfobacteraceae bacterium
GCGCAGACAGGTGTAAATCGAAATGAAAGCATTATTAGCCCTGGAAGATGGCAGAACATTTCCCTGCAATAGTTTTACAGGACAGGGGGAGGCCTCAGGTGAAGTGGTCTTCAACACCAGTATGACCGGTTATCAGGAGATTCTGACCGACCCGTCCTATTACGGCCAAATGGTCACCATGACCTATCCTCTGATCGGCAACTACGGGGTCTGCCCCGAAGATATCGAGTCAGACCGGATTCAGGTGGCGGCATTTATTGTCAAAGAGTATCAGGAGTTCCCCAGCAACTTCAGATCAAAAGGCAGCCTGGCAGATTATCTCATCAAATCTCATGTATTGGGCATCGAAGATCTGGACACAAGGGCTCTGACCCGCCATATCAGGAAATCCGGTGCCATGCGTGCCGTAATTTCCACCACTGATCTGGATCCTGCATCCCTGGTGGCCAAGGCCAAACAGATCCCCCCCATGGAAGGCAGCGACATGGTGGAGCATGTGACCACCAAAAAGCCCTACTTCTGGAAGTACAACCAACCAGATTATGTGAATATTGAAAATATTGCAGATCCCCTGATCTGGAAACACAAGGGAAAAAAGCATTCAGTGGTGGCCCTGGATTTCGGTATTAAGTACAATATCATCCGCTGCCTTGAAACAGCCGGGTGTGAAGTACTGGTGGTTCCTGCCGGCACGGATGCTGCGACCATTA
>PIVQ01001711.1 GCA_003354055.1 Desulfobacteraceae bacterium
TCAGCTCCGTCGAAGCCTGATAACTTATCGGGCATGGATACAAACGAAAACAATGTGCAGGGACGCGCTTCGTATACGACCGAAGAGCGTCGGGAATTGATTGAAGAGTTTCATTCTTCCGGGTTGACGCAGGTAGCGTTTTGCCGGGAATGGAATGTTAATCCGAAAACATTTGCAAGGTGGCTGCGAGTTGAACGCAAAGAAGCTGAGGTTTCCTTCTGTGAAGTGCAATTTCAGCCTGCCACTCCAGCAGGCGAGTTGCGAATCTGTCTGCCAAACGGAGTTGAACTCGCGCTGAAGATCGCATCAGCAAATGAGTTGGGCAGCATTCTGAGGGAGGCGGCCGGATGTTTGGATTAGCCAATTCTCTGAAGGTGTTTCTTTCTGTGGAGCCGGTTGATCTCCGCAAAAGTTTTAATGGCCTGTACAGTGTTGTCCTTGATCGACTGAATGAAGATCCCTGTTCCGGGTCGTTGTTCGTATTTACCAACCGCCGCCGAAACCGGATCAAAACGCTGTATTGGGACGGCACCGGGTTGTGGGTGGCGATCAAGCGACTTGAGCAAGGATGCTTCACTTGGCCGAAGGGTGTTGCAGATAATGAAAAACTGGAACTCGCACCGGAGGCACTTGCGCTGTTGCTTGACGGGGTTGATTTGAAACAGGGATCGCTCAAGCCGTGGTATCAGCGCTGAGTTTTTCGTTTTTT
>PIVQ01001712.1 GCA_003354055.1 Desulfobacteraceae bacterium
TCACCCTGGAAAACCCCGGACCATCTCTTTTGTTGCAGACAAGGAAGGGGTGTTTACATTTGCCTGCAATGCCATCTGCGGCAGCTTTCACGAAAACATGTCCGGAACCATTATCGTTAACGCGTAAACTGAAAGAGGGCATAAGCCATGGGAATTGTTGCGTTTATCCCACCTGGATGGTAGATTGTGAGATCATTTTAAAATTAGTTTTTTAAATTCATCCTGACATCAGGTTACCATTATCCGGAGGCAGTTATGAAAAAGGCGTTCTGTTTTGCCGTATTTGTATTTGCAATCGCAGTGTTCCATTTTGCCATGCCCGTCTCACCAGAGGCGTCCCAGAAAACGTCCGTGATCCGCGGGGTTGTGTTTTCCCAGTACGGAATGGTGGCGGATGCCCGGGTCAGGATTGCCGGCAGCAAAGAATTTTCATTAACAGATATCAATGGCCGTTTCACCCTTGAAGCCCCTCTTTTCAGCAGCAGGGCCTTAAAGATAACCGCAGGTAAGGACGGGTGGTTCAGCAATTCCGTCAATGCATTGTCCGGAAACCAGAACGCCAATATTCAGCTTTATCCCATACCGGCCGGCGATAATCCCAATTACCGGTTTATATCTCCGGCTGTCTGTGCCAGGTGCCACAATACCCTTGCAAAATACTGGGATAAATCCAAAATGGCCCACACCACCTCCAATGTAAAAGTGTTGA
>PIVQ01001713.1 GCA_003354055.1 Desulfobacteraceae bacterium
ACCTCATCCACCAATGTATCCAACTCCTCCTGGCGTACCAGAAGATAATCTTTGGGCAGGGCCAGTTTTTTGGTTCTGTTGCAACAAATCACAATATCGATCAACCACAAAAATACAAGAAATCAAGAAATCTTTAAATTACAGCCATTTACAAAATATGGCTTTTAACGTAGAATTAAGGAAATATTCCTCAAAATCAAAGATGACAACGGTCTTGAGCTTTTTTATAAAAAAACTTGATTATAGGTGAAGAGAGGCAGTTATACGCGGTTATAAAGTTCTTGCAACAGAACCTTTTCTGTAACTACTCTCCCCCACTAAAGTCTACTTCGGGAATCTTTCCAGCCAAGGCCATCTGAATTGCGACAAGTGGGTTTACTCCCTGGTTTGCCATTGTTTGCAGGTAGCTTGAAATTCGGCAATAGGCTTGAGCATATCGTTGACGCCGAAAACAACCAGATATTTTCTGCTTCACCTTTGCCATACGAAGATCCCGTTCAGCTCGATTATTGGTGAATGGGACATACGGCTTCCTGGCAAACAACAGAACTGCCGTCTCATGTTTTTTCAGCCTTTCCCAAAGATTGTGGGCATCTGATTTGGCCATCTTGCCAGGCTTGCCCTTTGGCTTCGGTGGTATCTCCGGCAACTCTTTGCCTCCACGTGTAAGAATATTGCGGTAGCGTTTCTGCAAATTCGCATACTCTTT
>PIVQ01000149.1 GCA_003354055.1 Desulfobacteraceae bacterium
AAGATCAAGTAATTTTGGAGCCGATCCTTAAGAACCAAAGTTATGTAATACGGTATACAAAAAAAATCAGCAGGCAGTGGGGCGATAACAGCCCCACTGCCTGTTGTACTTAAGAGGAAAAGATATGACTGAATTTAAATTTGAAACCATGTTTCCTTTGGGAAAAGATGATACCGAGTATCGGCAGCTTTCCAAAGAGCATATAAGGGTGAGAGATTTTGAGGGCAGAGAAGTCCTCATGGTGGAGCCACAGGCCCTGAGCATATTGTCCGAGGCCGCCTTCAAGGATGTTGCCCACCTCTACCGTGCAGATCATCTTGAAAAACTGCGCGCCATTATTGATGACGTTGAAAGTTCCGATAATGACCGGTATGTGGCGCTGGAACTGTTGAAAAACGCAGCCATTGCATCTGAAAAAGTATATCCCATGTGCCAGGATACTGGTACTGCCATTGTCATGGGTAAAAAAGGTCAACAGGTCTGGACCTGGTCTGACGATGAGAAAGAGCTTTCAAAAGGCGCCTTTGACGCCTATACCAAGAATTATCTGCGGTATTCCCAGAATGCTCCCCTGACCATGTATAAGGAAGCCAATACAAAGAATAACATGCCTGCCCAGGTGGATATTTCCGCCATCGAAGGGGAAGAGTACAAGTTTCTGTTCATGGCCAAAGGCGGGGGATCTGCCAACAAGACGGCCCTGTTCCAGATGACAAAGGCGGTTCTCAACTCAGAAGAGATCCTGATCAACTTCATGCTGGAAAAGATGAAAGCTTTGGGTACGGCTGCTTGTCCGCCGTATCACATTGCCTTTGTCATTGGCGGTACCACAGCTGAAATCAACCTAAAGGCTGTCAAACTTGCTTCAGCCCGTTATCTGGATACCCTTCCCACCGAGGGCAGCGAGCTTGGTCATGCATTCAGGGACATTGATCTGGAAGACAAGGTATTGGCCCGCTCCCAGAAGCTTGGCCTTGGCGCTCAGTTCGGCGGCAAGCACTTTGCACTGGATATCCGGGTGATCCGTATGCCCCGACATGGAGCCTCCTGTCCCATCGGCATCGGCGTGTCCTGTTCTGCCGACCGTCAGATTAAAGGTAAAATTACCCGGGACGGCATCTTTTTAGAGCAGCTTGAAGAAAATCCGGGTCGCTTCCTGCCGGCTACCGAGCCTGAAATGACTCCGGCTATAGAAATCAATTTGGACCGGTCTATGGACGAGATCCGGGCGGAGCTTTCCAAATATCCGGTTTCCACAAGGCTATCCCTGTCAGGAAAGATCATTGTGGGCAGGGATATCGCCCATGCCAAGTTTATGGAACGTTATGAGGCCGGCGACGGCTTGCCCGACTACATAAAGAACCATATCATCTACTATGCAGGCCCTGCCAAAACCCCTGAAGGTCAAGCCTCAGGTGCTTTCGGCCCCACAACTGCCGGCCGCATGGATCCCTATGTACCGGTGTTCCAGAAGGAAGGCGCCTCCATGATCATGCTGGCCAAGGGCAACAGAACCCAGCAGGTCACAGATGCCTGTAAAGAACACGGCGGATTCTACCTGGGATCTCCCGGTGGCCCTGCGGCCCGTCTGGGCAAGGATTTCATCAAGAAGGTAGAACTTGTGGAATACGAGGAACTGGGAATGGAAGCCGTTTATATGATCACGGTGGAAAATTTCCCGGCCTTTATCATCGTGGATGATAAGGGGAATGATTTTTACGCTGATTTGCTGTAAATAATAAGGCATCGGGGAATCATTTCCCGGGTCATGCGAGTGAGTATCAGATAGCCGCCACCGGGCCGGGTCGCCCGGAGGCGGCTATTGCTTTTTCAAAAAAGCCTGAAAAAACAATTTTATGCCGCCTTCCGGGCCACCCGACCCTGAGTGCCGAATTCAAACATGATAAACGATGTTACGGGGGATTCCCGAGCGCCACATGGAGCCGGGTAAAAATACAAGCTGACAGCAGGAGTTATAGAAAATGGGAAGTTATACTCAACTGGAAAAGATGGTAAAAAAAATATAAACAATTGTTTTTATTCCTCTAATTTGGCGGTATAACAACAAAGAATATGAACAATAGTCGGTAGTAATTAGAAAAGAGAATAATGAAACAACTTCCCATGCATAAAAATATAGAATCATTTGGAAAGGATATTTTTATCATGGAAATGGATGAAATAGGCACAGAAAAGAAACTGCCTTTTTACGCCGATGGTTTTGCAGGAATTATCTATTCAAAGTCAGCCAGCCCATTTTACCAGCAACCCAAAGGTAAAAAACTGCCTAATTTTTATTTATGTGGTCAAACCGTTGAACCTATAACTCTGGAAGTAAATGGGGCTTTCAAACTAATTTGTATTCGATTGTATCCATTTGCTGTCCGAATATTGCTTGGTGTCGAGCCTAAGGTATTAAAGGATGATTGCTATGATCTTAGGCTTGTCGAAAATGTGGATACCCAATATACATTGGAAAAGTTGGAGCACTTGGAAGACTGGGATGATATTATAGAAGTTCTCGCAGATTATTTTAACGAGTTACTAAAAAATGCATCGGTTAATCCCGATTACAGAATCAAACTGGCAATAAACCTCATTCTCAAGGCAAATGGGGCAATTAGTATCAAAGAACTGCGAGACAGATTATGCGTTACTGAAAGAACACTTGAAAGGCATTTTCTAAAAGAAATAGGTGTAACCGCCAAGCAATTTACAAAAATTATTCAGTTTCGTTCTGCCATGAAACAAATGACGGAAACAGATTATGTTAATCTAACAGAGATTGGTTATGATAATCGTTTTGCCGATCAATCACACTTCATAAGATCCTTTAAAAGGTATGCGGGAAAAACTCCCAAAAAATTTCTGCAACAAATCTCCCTTTAACCACCCTTATTTTCATTTTGTCGGTTTTGTTCAATTTTATCGATTGAATATTCATTAGTTTATTTTTAATTAATCATATTCCAAATATGGGAGGTGGCTACAATGAAGGATCAGA
Source organism: Desulfobacteraceae bacterium (assembly GCA_003354055.1). Next base: position 3,005 of record PIVQ01000149.1, read on the forward strand.
CAAAAAGAGAATTTATCTTTGACAGCACTAAAATAATCGGTGTCACTATTGGCACAGCAGTCTTGGGAAAAGAGCTCCTTTATCCACAGGTAATTGAAGCCAAAGATGTCCAATTTCCAGAGGCAAGCTGCGGCATTAAAAATAAAGGCGGCCACAAAATTTTGGTTGCCTATGCCAGTGAATTTGGAACGACCGGTGAGGTTGCAGCAGCGATAGGAGATGTTTTATGTCAAGAGGGCAATTCAGTAGAAACGAAATGGATCAAAAATGTGAAAGACATAAACAATTATGACCAAGTAATTATTGGCAGTGCAATTCATACCGATAATTGGATGTCCGAAGCAACAGAGTTTGTGACAGCCAATCAGCATATCTTGAGCAAGCTGCCGGTGGCATACTTTTTTACTTGCCTGGCATTATCTAAGCGGAATGAAAAAGCTGAGCGTAAAGCCATGGAATATTCAGACAAATTATACGCGATGGTTCCTAAAGTTAAGCCTTTAAGCGTGGGACGTTTTGCCGGTGTACTGGACTATAGCAAGTGGTCTTTTTTCTCTCGCTTCATTGCGAAAGGTATATGTTCAATAATGGGATTTAAGGAAGGTGATTACCGGGACTGGGATGCCATCCGTGCATGGGCTAAAGATGCTCAATTAAAACTAAGTCTTGCTTAAAAATAATTGTTAGGCATCACATAGATGAGCAGAGTGCGTTACAAAATAACTTGATCTAAATTGTTTCCAAAACCCCTTAAAAGACTGGGAATTTTTAAAACAAAAGATCAAGTAATTTTGGAGCCGATCCTTAGCACTTGTCTGAAATCTGTAAATATAATCAAAGGAGAATATTATGAAAGACGCAAGTAAGAATCCGCAGCAAACGAATAACATTTTGGTGATTGGCGGCACTGGCAAGACTGGGCGTCGTGTGGTGGAGCGGCTTAAAACACGCGATATACCGGTAAGGATCGGTTCACGAGCCGGTGATCCGCCGTTCGATTGGGAAAACCCGGAAACCTGGGCAGGTGTTTTGGATGGAATGGACGCGGTCTACATCACATTTCAGCCCGATCTGGCTATCCCTGGTGCACGGAAAACCATTGAGAAATTTACATCTCTGGCAGCTAAAAGTGGAATACAAAAAATGGTTTTACTGTCAGGGAAAGGTGAAAAAGAAGCTGAGCTTTGTGAACAGGTAGTGATGAATGCGGGAACGGATTGGACGATTGTTCGGGCTAGCTGGTTTAATCAGAATTTCAGTGAAAGCTTCTTTCTTGATCCAATTTTGGCTGGCCACGTTGCACTGCCCAGAGGGGAAGCACTTGTGCCATTTGTTGACACGGATGACATTGCTGATGTCGTTGTGGAAGCGCTCTTGAATGACGACCATATCGGTCAAACATATGAATTGACAGGTCCACGGCAGTTGACATTTAAACAAGTTACTGAAGAGATTTCAGATTTTACCGGCAGGGATATAGCGTTTACTGCAATTACGATGGATGAATACGAAAAAATGCTAAGGGAGTATGAAGTCCCGGAAGATATCATATGGTTGATCAATTATCTTTTCACGGAGGTTTTAGTTGAGACAAATTCCATTATCACCAATGACATACAAAAAGTACTTGGAAGGAAAGCAAAAGATTTTACTGAATATGCCAGAGAGACAGCTTCAACGGGAATCTGGAATCCAGTGAAATAATTCTGAAACATCGATGCTAAATGAGCCTGGACGTTCAAGGTATCGCAAATTTTCATGCTCTCGTTCGCACGGTCAAAAAAGTTCAGGTTCCGCCAATTTTTCCATGGTTTAGTCAAACTTGAAGGTTCATAAGGTCGAATTTTTCAAGCATGAAATTATGAAAATTTTTATCATCCAAACGGTCACGTTTCCCGAGGAACTCATCACATAATGGACCTGTAGAATAGACAGGGTTTGGTGCATCCGATAAGATAGCCTCTACTATCAGGTCAGCAATTAAATCTGGTTCAGGAATAGACAGACCATTAAAAAGTTTTCCAGTTGCTGCTCCAGTTGCTTGATAAATCGGTTTATAATCCGGATCTGTACGGCTCATAAGATCGCCTGATACTTCATTGCCAACGTCATTAAATTCTGTAGCAACCGGTCCTGGGCGCATAGCAATCACACGTATCCCAAAGGGAGCAAGCTCTAAACGCAGTGCATCAGTGATCCCTTCCACGGCATACTTTGAAGCCGCATAGACGCCACTGCCTGGAAAGGTAAATTTACCAACAAGGGAGCTGAGATTTATAATAGTGCCTGCTCTCAACGTACGCATTCCTGGCAGACAGGCTTGGGTAACTCCAATTAAAGCGAATAAGTTGACCTCAAATAAACGGCGGGCGGCCTCGATTGAGACATCTTCCACCACACCCCTAATACTATATCCGGCATTGTTTACAAGAACCGAGATTGGATTTTGTAACGCTGAAAGGTATCGACAAATGTCTTTTATTTCAGCATCATTTGAAAGATCCACTTGTTTAGGGGTAACATTCTGGAACTGATTTGCAAGTTCGTTTAATTGCTTCTCCCTCCTGGCTACAGCGATGACATGAAATCCTTTTTCTGCCAATTTTATGGCTGTAACTCGTCCAATGCCACTACTGGCTCCGGTTATCAGAGCGGTTTTCTTTGAGTTGTCCATCTTGTCCTCCTTTAAAATCGAAAAAAAATGGGTACATGCTATATTAGATATATTTAATGTGATTTTAAATAGACAATACCGTATAAATCATGCCTATTCCTACTTTTTTGTGATTATAGCTATTTTTTTAACTGGTGCATGATATGGTGGCTGGATAGTAATTAAAGGAGTTTACAATGTGTGAAATTATCGATTTAATGGATCAGCTTGCTGAAAAAGAGGGTTTTAATTATACCTCTCTTTCCGGTGTTAAGATTTTTAAAGCCTCACAATATCTGCCCCGGCAACCTCTCTGTTATGAACAAGGGATAATTATTGTCGGTCAGGGTTCCAAACGGGTGTTTCTGGGGGAAAACGAATATGAATATAATCCAGATAACTATCTCGTACTTACCGTACCTTTGCCAGTTGAGTGTGAGACTAAAGACATCCCCTTTCTAGCACTCATGGTGGATATCAATATAGGGATACTCAACCGTATCATTGAGCAGATGGACAATCATATCGACCATTCTCTTCTGAAGCAAAAAGATAAACACCAGGGACTTTTTCTTGCTCATACAACTCAGGAGATAAAAAATTCGGTCGTAAGATTACTGAGCACTCTTCAGTCGGATGTTGAAAGTAAGGTGATTGGTCCGGGGATTGTCCATGAACTGGTTTTCCGAATCATGTGCGGAGAGAACGCCGCTCCTCTCTATGCGCTTGCTATGAAAAATACAAACTTGTCCAAAATTGACAGGGCCCTCAGGCAGATCCATGAAAATTATCAGCACGCCATGAATATAGACAAACTTGCAGGACTGGTCAACATGAGTCCATCCGCCTTTCACAAAGCATTTAAAGAGGTGACCTCATCCTCTCCTATCCAGTACCTGAAAAAGATAAGACTCGACAAAGCCCGGTCGCTTTTGATGAAGCATGGAATACGTGTTAATGAGGTGGCCACAGAGGTTGGCTATGAGAGTGCCACCCAGTTCAGCAGAGAATTTAAGCGATATTTTGGCAAGACCCCGGTCAGCGTCATTGATAACCGCAGTTACTTGTGATTTTCTAACAATGGAAAAAGATGTTTGAACGTGATATTGTTAGAGAAATGTTTATAGAGGACAAAATGAAAAAACTCATATATATAGTTACCGTTTTTCTGCTCCTGGGAACACCTTTCCTGTGGGCGGATGAAATTGTTTTAAAGACCGGAGAAATTATTTCCGGGGATGTCCTGGATCTGACGGAAAATACCCTGAGTATAACCGTTGACGGTCAGGAAAAAGTTATTGACAGAGTAGGAATTGAAGCGGTGTTTCTCGGTGAGCAGGCTCCGTTTTCAACCAATGGGTATCCGGGGCTTTTGGCCGGCTCCCCTTCCAACCAACCTGGTGCACAAAGAGATGAACTCGACGAATAGACTTTGGCGTATCTCCCTTGGGATATGTTTGCTTTTGTTTGGGGCTGTTGCCATTGCCCTGGCGAATCCGTCGACACCTGCTGACACCATTAAAATTATCACGCCTGAATGGGACGGCCAGACCAACAGGGACGGTACTGGGCTTTTCTTTGATATTGTCAGGGCGGTTTATAACCCTGCCCGTGTCAAAGTTGAATTTCGGTTTGCGCCCTTCAAACGATGCCAGGCAACGGTGAGTGCTGCCAAGGCAGATGCCATGCTCTGTGTCTGGAAAACCCATGCCTCAGAACTAAAGCAGTTGACGCCCAGATATCCCATATTTGTGGAGCGGACTGCTGTGATATTTAAAAATGCCTCCATGTTTTCCTGGCAGGGCCTTCATACCATGGATTATAAGCGGGCCGCCTGGCTTCGGGGCTATAACTACCATAGGGATAAAGAAATGGCATCGGTTCAACTCGCACAATGGTATGAGGTGGACAGTCATGAAGAGGCATGGCAACAGCTGAATATGGACCGGTTTGATTTTTATATTGATGCATTGATTGATCTTAATGCGTATATTAAGTCCAATAAAGTTGATATGCATCTTTACCAGAAAGAGGTGCTCTGGAGTAATGAATCGTTTATGGCATTTTCAGATACCAAGAGGTCCAGGGCCTTAATTGAAATTTTTGACAGGGAAATCCAAAAGCTTGTGAAAAGCGGAGAGCTGGCCCGGATTTATGAGAAGTGGGACCAGCCCTTTTATTCTAATTATTGGTAGGCTGAAGCCCACACGTAGGCTAAAGCCCACACGTAAACTGAAAACCACAAAGCCAAGATCTATAGCCAGCCCATCTCTTTTTTCATCGTTTTGTATTGGCGTTTGAATTTTTTCTTGAGCGCCGGGTAACGGTCGACAAAGTCTTTTACATGCCGATGGTTTTGATCGTTGGCCATATTGTACTGCTTTAAGCTGCGGTTCACCTCTATCAAAAGGGCATCGTAGCTCCGCCTGACCCTGCGATCGCCTGACTTGAGTTTTGTATAATGGTCTGCCGAGTAACTCAGCCAGCGTTTCATATGCGAAAAATAGGATGCCATGGCCCGGCGTTTGGTCCTCAGGGGGTAATCGAGAATCTCTTTGATCACGATATAAGATTCCAGGCCCTCTGACTTCAATGCGCCTTTGTTCTTATTGATAAAGGCAATATAGGCCCGTACATCTTTATCTGCAGTGTCAAGAACTTGGCCGGCATCATCTACAATTCTAATGGTCGTACGCATTCGCTCAACCGTATTGGTGACTTTGGCGTCGGCGATGTTGTCCATTCCATGCTCAAGATTGATTGCCGATGCCTGCATGTTGTTCAGATAAAGGCTGATCCGTTTTTCCATACGTGATTTTGGCGGTTCCTTACTGCAGCTGGTCAGACTGGAAGCCAGGACAATTGCAAAACAGATGAGAAGACAGATGATGTTAGATTTTTTTGAGAACATTGTTGACATTTTCATTGTTGCGATTCGTTTTTATCCGGCACCTGGTTGTTGTTTCTCTTTGAGACAGGTGTTGCGCCTACATGGTGCCCTGCAGACCAGACAAATGTCTTAGTAATATTGTTAGAATTTTGTTAGTATACCTTTCCTATTCAAAGGGGTAAAGGACTTTTTATGTTATAAATTCCCGGATAATTTTAGCACATTGGTATTGATGGCCAGGTTCAGTTCCCTGTGGATGAATTCATGATGATGCGCTTCAAATGGAAGAAAAATCAAAGAAACTTCTGTTGGCTTTATCCGGGCGGCAGCAAGGTTATGAAGATGGTCTTTCAGGGGTCTGGCCAGGGAGGCCAGGGTGATCTTTATACTCTGTATGGCTTCGGTGGCCGGCAGGGTAATGGGCAGGTGTTGATTTTTTCGGATTCGCTTATCAAGGTCCGGGTCTGGCTGATCAAGGGTTAGTTGACGGGATATCCTAAGAAATATCTTGGGGCGGATTTTAAAGGCCGGTGCCCAGAAAAAGATATCCTGATGCGGAGTTTCAGGTTGTAACACCTTGGGCAGGTTTCCCAGGCGTATAAGATCTTCGTATGAGGCCAGGTCCATACCCCCTATCCCGGCAGTGACTTTCCAGAACGGGATGAGAACATCTTCAGGCGTTTCCGGCCGGGCAGACCCGAAGCGGATCCGGTCCAGCCTGTCCTGCCTGGCTTGCCACAAGCTCTGGCAGTTGCTGCAGATCAGCACCAGGGAGTCGGACTGGCCTTCAAGGTCCCATCCGCATCCCGGGCAGACTCCGGAGAGGATTTGGGTCTCTTTTTCAGGGCGGCAGGGTTCCATGGCCGTGAAAAAATTCTCCTTTCCCACAGGCGGGTCCAGTGGGGTGTTTAAAACAGCATCAATGAGCCGGTCTTCTTTCTGATAAAAGGGGGCATAAATCAGGCTGAACGTCTCTCCGATATCCTCGGAGATCACCGCAGACTTGGATTCGCGGTTTTGCCTTGAACGCTTGGACATGGCGGTTAAACTCTCCTTAAAAGCTAAGGGCCGGATAAATGTACCTTGAGTCCGCACCGATACCCTTTTCAGGGTCAGGGCCTGGGATCTGAACCCAAGGGAGAAGGGGATACTCCGGGGTGCCCCATCTATGGCCAAAATGGAAAGATCCGTGAACCAGTGATCCACTCCAGCCTGCGAACAGGCGTATTGAATCCCCTTGAACCGCCAATATGGCAGGTAAACCATAGGGATTTCTTCAGGAATATCGGGATGAGGCGTCAGATAATACCTGGCAAAGCCCTTCTGGGAAATACAGGACCTGACCCGGCAGAAGGGACAGACAAAAAAACGGTCTGTCTCATCCAGGAAAATAGGTGCCCCGCATTGGGGACAATGGTGTTCAACTGAAAAATGAGAATTCATTTTTTTCCCATCAACTCCGGAGCATGTACCGGCATACACGCCATACTTATTAATCGTGGAATTGGTCTCATGCAGTCTCCAATTTAGCGGTATTTTTTCTCAGGTTTTGCTGGTTCCGCCTGATTTACGATTTTTATTCTATTACAAATGGCGAAAAATATAAAGTGACCTCTAACCCGGATACTTCACGAGTCGAATTTGCTTTAGCTGCAAGTTACAGGACGTGTAGCTGTAATCGTTTACCGCAAGCGGCCTGTAGCGAAGCAGATGAAGTAAATTCGGCTCGCCTGGAAGGTGAAAATTGAAATTTTCCGGTGACACTTCGTATTTATTAAAAAAGCTAAAAATTTGATATAAACGTCTGATAATAAGAACAATACTCCGGAAAAATTTCAATTTTCATGAAATATCCGGGCTAAGGATAACGATGTGATAGGGATTCAGTTGTGTTCCAGGGGGCAACCCGGATTCAAACCTTGACAATACCTTTTAATTCAGGGTACTTTTAGGAAAGTTATTACCTAAATATTTTACCTGAAAATACGCATAGAAAACGAGGAGGCTTTTAATGGCCTTTTATCGGCAGTGGGATAACCGGATGGAAACGCCTGAGGCTGCGATTCTGCGAAATATCATTCCGGGGTGGAAATGAACTCTATTTCTAAACGCCTGACCTTCAGCCTTAGTCTTACCGTTGTGATTGTCTCCGTGGTTGTCACGGCAGCCATATACTCCTCGTTTGCCTCAAATACGCGTAAGGAATTTGAGGAAGAAGCCCAAAGAATTGTTACATATCTCTGCGGTACTTTGGAATCCCCAGTCTGGAATGTGGATTATCAATCGGTGAAACTCATTAGCCAAACAGTTTTTCATAATGAACTTGTAAACGAATTAAAGATCGTTGATTCCCTTGGCAAGGAAGTATTTCACGCAAAGAAAGATGAGGATACCGATAATATGTTCCTTTCAGGAAATGTTATCCATTCCGGAGAAACCATCGGAGAGGTCAAGGTTTCATTCACAACCAGATCTTTTCGGGAGCGCAGCCAAAAGCTTTTGATATCCTTTGCTTTTATTATTTCTATTGTCCTTGTCGCGTTGGTGCTGGTCAGCGGGTTCCTTGTCAGGGCTCTGCTTGGTCGCCCCCTTGAACGGTTGAACAAAATCGTCAATCATTATGCCATGGGGGAATACAGTCTGGCTGATGACGATATGCCCTATGAGGAATTTGCCTCTCTTCACCATGTATTGATCCATATGGGAGAACGCATTAAGGTTCAGTTGCAGAAACTTGGGGAGGCAGAGAAAAAATATCGGAATATCTTCAATACCATTGAGGAGGGCTATTTCCTGGCTGATATCAACGGTACTATTATTTCAGCCAATCCGTCTGCGGCAAGAATGTTAAAATTCGAAGATCCCTGTTTACTTGAAAAGAAGAATATGTTCAAGGATATCTGCATTTCCCCTCAGTATCCATCCGATATCCTGACCCAATTCAAAAAAAAGGAATATCTTACAAATTATCTGCTCAGATTCCAGCAAAGTGACGGCCATCAAATTGTCGTGGATGCGAATCTTCGTCTGGTCCGGGATGACAATGACAAACCTAAGGCTGTTGAAGGAACCTTCCGGGATGTCACTGAGCGGATTCTCATGGAGGATGAGCTAAAGCGGCACAAAACCGAATTGGAGAAAATGGTTGCCGAAAGAACGGCCCAGCTCAATGCAACTTTGGATGCTTTGCCTGATATCCTGCTTGAGGTGGATGAAAAAGGCACCATCCTTGATTTTAGGAGCCCTTCCGGAGAGAATCTTGACATGGATCCGGATCGTATTATGAACAGGCGTATCCGGGAGGTGTTGCCGGCATCCTCCGCCGACAGCATTGAATCGGCCATTGCCCTGGCCGCTGAAAAGGGGACGGCTTTTAACCGGGGATTTTCTTTGGATCTACCTGACGGTAATCACGGGTTTGATATATCCATTGCATCAAAAGCCCTTACCAACGGTGATGAAAAACACTTTGTCATGCTGGTCCGTGACATCACCCAGCGGATCAGAAATCAAAGAATCATCCAGACCCTGTTTGAGATATCCAACGCTGTAAATGTATCCCAGGATCTGGAGGACCTTTACGAAAAAATTCATGATACCATCAACACCTATATCGACACCACGAATTTTGGGATTGCCCTGATTAACGAGGAAGAGGATCGGCTTGATTTTCCCTAT
>PIVQ01001714.1 GCA_003354055.1 Desulfobacteraceae bacterium
GTTTGGTGCCGATTATAACGATCAATTAAAATCAGATAAACACACTGACTTTAAAGGTTACGACAGCACACATTATAGCGCGACAGTGGTTGAAATTTTTGCCGATGGTGAAGCTGTTCAGTTACTAGAAGATGGTCAAAAAGGTATTGTAGTACTAAACCGCACACCGTTTTACGCTGAATCAGGCGGCCAAACGGGCGATACGGGTACTATTACAGTGGCTGGTGGCGAATTTAATGTTACTAATACAACTAAGCTTGGTAATGCATTTGCTCACCACGGTACTGTACAAGGTCGTATTGGTGTTAACGATAAAGTTGACGCAACTATTGATGATACGCGCCGTGATAGTATTAAGAAAAACCACACAGCTACGCATATTTTACACGAAGCACTTCGCCAACTATTAGGTGACCATGTAGGCCAAAAAGGCTCACTTGTTCAGCCAGATCGTTTACGTTTTGATTTCTCGCATTTTGAAGCGGTTACAAAAGATGAGCTACGTGAAATTGAGCGTGTAGTTAATGACGAAATTCGTCGTAACTTTGCACTTAATACTGAGCTTATGGCTATTGATGATGCTAAAGCGAAAGGCGCTATGGCGTTGTTTGGCGAAAAGTACGATGACGAAGTACGTGTAGTAACCATTGGTGACTACTCTATTGAGCTTTGTGGTGGTACTCACGTTGAACGCGCAGGCGACATTGG
>PIVQ01000856.1 GCA_003354055.1 Desulfobacteraceae bacterium
CCATTAGATCAACAACCCCTTAGGTATTATCCTGGGGTATACCCAGCTCATGCTCAAGGAAGAGTCCGGGTTTGAAGAGGATCTTAAAACCATTGAAAAGCATGTGAAGAACTGCAAGGAAGTTGTGTCCGACCTACTGAGCTTTTCAAGAAAAGGGGCCAAGGAAATGGGCCAGGTGGACGTTCATAAGGTGGTGGACGGGGTGGTTAAGTTTTTGGGGAATCATACGGATTTTCGAAAGGTGGACATCCATCTCGATCTCTGGGAGGAGCGACTCATGGTCCAGGGCCACGCCCAGGAACTGACCCAGGTCATGATCAATCTGATGATCAATGCCTGCCATGCCATTGAAAAAAGCCAGGATGGCCGTATTGAAGTATCAACGGTCAAAGATGACGAGACGGTGCTGATTTCGGTCCTGGACAACGGCACAGGCATTCAAAAACGGTATGTCTCCAGAATATTTGACCCGTTCTTTACCACTAAGCCTGTGGGCCGGGGAACCGGCCTGGGCCTGTCTGTCGGATACGGTATTATCCGGCGCCACGGCGGTGAAATAACCGCCAGAAACAGGCAGGACAAAGGGGCGGCCTTTACCATCTGTCTTCCCATAAAAAAATCCCCTGAAACGGAAAACGATAAGGCAATCTACAAGGAATCCCATAAAGGAGAAAAAAGATGACAGCACAGATCCTTGTGGTGGATGATGAAAAAGATATGACCCGTCTGCTCCAGAGGACCCTGGAGCCGGAGCTGGACTGTAAGGTGACCATGGCATTTTCCGGTGAAATGGCCTTGAATGTGGTGCAGCAATCCGACACTATATTTGATCTGGTAATCTCTGATATCCGTATGCCGGAAATGGACGGGTTTGAGCTGCTGGACCGGTTGAAGAAAGGTTACCCGGATCTGACGGTGGTCATGCTAACAGCCTACGGCAATATTGAGTCGGCAGTGGCCGCCATTAAAAAAGGGGCCTATGATTTTATCTCCAAACCCTTTGAGCAGGATGAAATCATATTCAAGATCCAGAAGGCCCTTGAGCGCAGCCGTCTTCTAAATGAAAACAAGCGGCTTCAACAGGCCTTCACAAAGGAACCCCTTCCTTTGATCGGCCAGAGTCCTGCCATGGAAAAGGTGTTTGAAAAAATCTCCCTGGTGGCAGGATCCGACGTCACCGTATTGATCACCGGGGAATCCGGTACAGGCAAAGACCTGACTGCCCGGTCCATCCATGCCTTAAGCGATAGAAAAAACAAGTCCTACATCCCTGTGAACTGCCCCACCATACCCGAACATATATTGGAAAGTGAATTGTTTGGATATAAAAAAGGGGCATTTACCAATGCCTACAGGGATAAAATCGGATTGTTCCAGGAGGCCGATAAGGGAACGATTTTTCTGGATGAAATCGGTGATGTGGGACCCACCATCCAGACAAAATTGCTCCGGGCTATCCAGGAAAAAGAGGTCAAGCCTCTGGGTGATACCCGTGTGGAACATGTGGATGTGAGGATAATCGCCTCCACCAATCAGGATTTAAGGGCAAAAATTGCCAATAAGGAATTCAGGGAAGATTTTTTCTACAGGCTTTCGGTGATCACCATTGAACTGCCGCCCCTGCGCGACAGGATAACGGATATCCCTTTGCTCTGCGATCACTTGTTGACCAAACACTGTGAAAAGCTGAATAAAAGCCCAAAACGGCTGTCGGACAACGTCAGGGATCTGCTGATGAAACATCACTGGCAGGGCAATGTGCGGGAGCTTGAAAATGTTCTGGTGCAGGGGATTCTATACGCAGATGGAGACACCATCCGTCAAAGCCACATCCCGATCAGGGATGATGATGCCAATACCTGCCAGGAACTGGACCGGGAAACCGGGCAGATGCCCTATAAGGCCGCCAAGGAAAAAACACTGTCCCAGTTTAACCACAACTATATCGGGGCCATGCTGACCATGACCGGCGGGAATATCACCCAGGCTGCCAAACGATGCGCGATGGACCGCCAGGCCCTTCAGCAGATTATGAAGCGGTATGCAATAGACCCGGATGAATTCCGGGCCAAATAAGGGCGGGGATCAGCTGCATTCGAGTGACTGATTCTGATTTGGCCGGTCTCGCTATAATGTCTGTGGAAGTTTCTCTTCCCCGACATTATATAGTATAACCAATGATCAGATTTTGATTTTTAAAGGAGGAAATGTTTTGGCAATAATGCGATTGTGGCATGGCAGGGTGGCCATTGAAAAGGCCGATGACTATGAAACCTTTATGGTTGAGCGGGCTGCCCCGGATTACGGATCTGTTGACGGATTAATAAAAACTTATTTTCAGCGCAAAGACAAGGGAGACGAAACCCACTTCCTCCTGGTGACCATCTGGGAATCAATGGCGGCCATCAAACGCTTTGCAGGGCCTGAGCCCGAACTTGCAAAATATTACCCTGAAGATGATGATTTCTTACTCGAAAAAGAAAAACACGTAGAGGTGTACGAGACTTTTTATGAAGACTGATGTGAAGATAAGTTTAGAAGATACCCTTGAAACGGAAGAGATTCTGGAGATATACAGGTTGAACCACTGGTCGTCTGCAGACAAACCCAACCGGTTAATGGTAGCCCTGCGAAATTCCCATTCCCTGGTAACCGCAAGAATTTCAGGCAAGCTTGTAGGGCTTGCCAATGCCATTTCCGATGGTTCTCTGGTGGTGTACTATCCCCATATGCTGGTTCATCCGGGCTACCAGGGCCGTGGCATCGGCCGCGCCATGATGGATTGTCTTCAGGAAAAATACGCAGATTTTCACCAGCAGATGCTCGTGGCCGACGGTGATGCTATAGGATTTTATTCCTCCCTGGGGTTCGAACGTGCCGGCAAAACCGAACCCATGTGGATTTATGACGGCGATGATCATTGATC
>PIVQ01001715.1 GCA_003354055.1 Desulfobacteraceae bacterium
GTGGCCAGTTGTGTATCACTGTCGGTGCCCATGGCGTCTTCATCAAGAATCGCAGTACCACTAACAGACGTATTTAAAACACCGGTAGTAATAGTTGGAGACGTTAAGGTTTTATTGGTTAAGGTTTCGGTACCGGCTAAGGTTCCGATGGTACCATCGAAATTTGGTGCAGTTAACGTGCGGGTTGTACCGGTGGTAATACCTGATGTTTCTACCGCTAATATTTTTGTATTGTCGGCGTTATCGTAAACAGTGAAGGTGCTGTCATCAAAGTCACCTGCCGTACTTTGTGAATCGACATAGGCTTTAATAGATTGTTGCGTGGCTAACTGAGTAGCACTGTCCGACCCCATGGCATCTTCATCAAGAACCGCTGTTCCTGAAACACCGGTATTTAATACTGCACTGGTTAAGGTTTTATTGGTTAAGGTTTCAGTTCCTGCTAGGGTTCCGATGGTACCGTCAAAATCTGGCGCAGTTAACGTACGTGTGGTTCCGGTGGTAATGCCTGAGGTTTCTACCGCGAGAATTTTTGTATTGTCAGCATTGTCGTAAACCGTAAAAGTACTGTCATCGAAATCACCTGCCGTACTTTGTGAATCCACATACGCTTTAATAGATTGCTGAGTGGCTAGTTGTGTATCACTGTCAGTACCCATGGCATCTTCGTCAAGAATCGCAGTACCACTAACAGAGGTATTTAACAC
>PIVQ01000857.1 GCA_003354055.1 Desulfobacteraceae bacterium
ACCATTACACCGTCGATATAATGGACAACAGCATCACTGTAGACGATATTGAGACCTTTCTTGGCATCTCCGTTCCAGTACGGGTGGTCGGGGAATTTAAAATCCAGTTTCTCGTTCAGAAAATCATTCCAGAGCCGTTTAACCGGAAGCACCTTGTATTTAAAAGTGATGCCCTGTTCCTTGGCGAACAGATCAAAAAATTCGCGGGCAAATCCAAAATACTCTCTCTGGTCGTTTGCATAATAGGGCAGATAGTTCAGTTCTTCCACCCCAAGGGTGTAGGTTTTCGCCTGGACCGGAACCAGGGCTGACATCAGGTAAAACAGACAAATAAAGGTAACGACAGACAATAGTCTCATAGTTTTCTCCCCGTTTGTTGGATGCTTTACGAATTGTACTGGTATCAAACAATTTTTTATCATGGAACCCCGGCACCTTGCAAGACATTTTGGAAGACAGGGGCCGGACCCGGCGACTGAGCAGTGTTTCAATGAAATTTCCTGTTGACCTTACCCCGGTCAAGCGCGTATCATTTATCCCATAAACGACGGTGAAAGGAATCCCTATAGAATTGGCAGTATTTGCAAAATATTTTATCTGTTTCAGTATCCTGCTCCATTTATGTTCAGGCTCGGCCTACCCGGCAGACGCAAAAACCCGCGCAAAAAATCCACCCGGAACAATAACCCTCTATCGAACTGGATGCTATGGCTGAATACAAAGATCTGGACCCCTTCATTACGAACATACGCAGGAACTGCGACATCTCCGATGCCGGCGGTTCTTCCATCTTCTCAATCTGCGGCATGGCCCTTCGTCTCCGAGACCTGAACAAATGGGAGCAGGGCCTGAATCCCTGGGAGGAGGAAGATCCGAAAAGACTGCTGGACTGGATCGATGCAAAGGAGCAGATCTGGGACAGGATGGATAACAGCCCGGTGGATACTGAGTTTGCCCCCCTACCCCTGCTGGGAAAGACCTTTGATCCCTTTGACACCCCTGGGCTCAACCGGGTGCTGGCCCCGCTCGGCCTGTTCTACGGCGCCGGATATGCCCATTCCCTGAAGCCGACCTTTTTCCTGGCCAAAATCAGCGACACCCGAGATCTTGACGGCATCCCTGTCATGGTTCTGGGCAGAGAACTGGTCCGGGATCTTTTAACCATCCCGGCCCTGAACCAGGACGATGCCATAGTTTTCCGGCAGGATACAGCCCGGCTGTTTTTATGGGATCAGATGGCCTATCTAAAAAAATCGGGACAGCGGTTTCTCAAATTTGCCCTGAGAAGATGCGGCCTGCCCGATACAGGGCGGGACAGCAGGATCACCCATTTTGACTCCATCCTGTCAGTCCAGGAACAGACCTACATCCATCACGAAGCAGGAGAGCTGACAGACAAAGTTTTCGACCATCAGATCTTCAGACAGATCGTTTCCCAATTTCCCCACACACCCATAGAATTACTGGCCAGAACGGTAAAGGATCTTCTGGCGGATACCGGCCCGGTCAGTACCCTGAGCCATATCATCTCAACGAAGGATACCGCCGCTCTGGGATTTTATGCCGCCTTTCAGGACGGTTTGTTCCGGCCGTTGTTCCCGGAACTTCGCCTTGCAGTTGAAAAATTTGTTTCGGATAATGACTGGGGCGGTATCAAGCAGGCAAGGGAAGCGGGGTTTCAAACAGCGCAAAAGTATGTCCGGGAGCTGACAGGTCTATTTGTAAAAGGCCTGGATAGGAATGATATGGCGCAGGCAGCAGCAGACATTAATGAGAGGCTGGTTAAGCCCCTGGTAAACCGGCACCCTGATTAGATAGCCCGGACAGACGTTTCTTTTCGCGCATCTCGTGATGGATCTCCAGAAATTCCGGCAGGTGATTCTTAAAATTGGTGCAAGTGCTGATCTCCTGACCGAGATACTTTTTCCGGTACCGCATATTCGGGCATTCATTACACACCGGAAGATAAAAGCATTTTTTGCATGACGGGTTGTCAAAGGGATCTACACCCACCATGTACCTTGCCGTGAGTGATTGATTCCGGCTTTCCCGATCCCCGTAAATTGAGCCGATTTCCATCTCCTCTTTTCCCACATCGTCCCAGCATTTGTACAATTGCCCCTCAGCCCCCACCACAAAGGCATTTTCATGGGCGGCGCAGCAGCCTGAAATTACTTTGCGGGGAAAATATCGTAAGCCTTTGCCCTGATGAGATGAATATTCATCAAGATAAAAAGAAACCTCCTGTTCCCTTTCAAAGGAACATCCCATATCCCTGGAGCCTCGTTCTGTGCTGTCTGCAAAGGATACGCCGAATTGGACATCGCCGTCTTTGTAGCGTTCCGTCCAATAATCAAAGGTCTCCCCGTAAAAGGGGGCATTGGTTTCATCGACGATGTAGTTGAGTTTCAGAAGGCCCTGCCATTTTTCCGTCAGCATAAGCCGGTCCAGATTTGACCGTATCACCTCAAAAGAATCGCCGTGCGCCAGATGAAACCGCTTTTTATTGTGGATGTCAGGCGGACCGTCAATGGTCACCTGGATCATACCGATATTCAGCTCATTAAAGGCAGCTGTAACAGCTTCCGTCAAAAGCCAGCCGTTTGTAATGACAGCGGATTGCCAGGTGATATCAAGGGACTTTAACCTGCAATTCAGCTCCTGGATAATGTCAAATCGCATGAGGGGTTCGCCGCCGAACCATACGATGTTCATCTGCTTTAGCGGCTTGAATCCTTCTATGAATTCAATGAGACGGTCCATGGTGTCCGGGGACATATCCACGGAGCGCTTATTTTTTTCATAGCAATAGGGACATCCAAAGTTGCAGTCTTCGGTGACCATAATGGTGAGATCCAGCTTTGACCGGGCATAACGAGCCCCAAGACTTTTCAATCGTAGGGCATTCACAAGATCCTGTTC
>PIVQ01000858.1 GCA_003354055.1 Desulfobacteraceae bacterium
GGAAAAAGGGCTTCCCGTTTTTTTTCACTCAGTTTTTTCGAATCCGTTATTCCGGAACAGTCAAAGTTGTCCGGTAGAATAACAGCTGCAGACACAACAGGGCCGGCGAGGGGTCCCCTGCCGGCCTCGTCAATGCCTGCAACTTGCCTGTACCCGGTGTTTTGCGCCTTTATTTCAAAGGTCCACATCGGGTCCAGGTTCAAGGATTTAAGCAAAGCGTTTTTCTTTGATTCTGGCAGCTTTTCCGCGGAGGTTTCTCAGGTAATAAAGTTTGGATCTTCTGACCCGGCCGCTGGTAACCACTTCAATTTTGTCGAGGCTAGGAGAGTAGAGGGGGAAAATTCTTTCAACACCGATACCGCCGGAAATTTTTCTAACGGTGAATCTGGCGCTGGACAGCCCTTTGGTCTTTTTGATAACCACACCCTGAAATACCTGGACGCGCTCTTTCTCGCCTTCCCTGATCTTTACATGGACTTTTACGGTATCCCCTGAGTCAAACTCCGGGATATCAAGGCGCATCTGTTCTCTTTCAAGTTTTTCAATTACGTTCGTCATGTTCAATTCCTTCCCTTTTGGCTGACCTTCAGCCATTTATAAGTCGGTCTAAATATATGGATGCAGCTGACCGGACAGAGAGATGATTGTATGATCCCGATCCCTTTATGGGTTCAAGGATATAATCACACTGATCGATCAATTCCTCTGCCAGCCCCCATGCCGTTCCAAAAACAAGGACATGGGATGCATTGCCGTTTAATTCTTCTTTTAACCTGCCGCAGCTGACGCTATTCTCATAGCCCCGGGCACTGGTGGCAATTTTTACCACAGGCTGGTTGCGTTCTTCTTCTATGTCTTGGCAGGCCTCTTCAAAGGTCTTTACCACCCGTATCCGCGCAAGAGCCTCTTTCCGTGAGGGGTTTACCTCACCGCCGGCCCCTTTGGTCCAGTGAGCCATGATCTGTTCGGCCAGAATCGCCTGGTCCTCATAGGGGGTAACCACATAGTATCCCCGGACTCCAAAGGTTCTGCCGGCTCTTGCAATATCATGAAGATCCATGTTGGTTACGGCAGACCCGATGATCATGCCTTTTTTGTTGACCACCGGATGATGGATGAGCGCTACATAAAGATTGGTCATCCGCTGATAACCCTATGTTGGACACCCGCTGGTTTCCTTATATTTTCCATCAGTCTTTCCGGTTCCTTGCCTTGTCAACAATTTCCTCAAGCTCGGCACACCATTGTCTGAGGATTTTTCTTTCCTCGGCATCCGGTGTCTGGATATCAAATAGATCCGGCCGTTTCATAAAGGTCCGTTCCAAAGCTGATCTTTTCCGCCATTGCCGGATTTTTTCATGGTTTCCGGACAATAGCACCTCAGGTACTGTCATCCCTTTGTAGGTTTCCGGCCGTGTATATTGGGCATGTTCCAGCCGTGTGTCCATAAAGGAATCCGTCTGGGATGAGTCATGGCTTCCCAAAACTCCGGGAATCATTCTGGCTGCTGCATCAATCATGGCCATGGCGGAGACTTCCCCGCCGGTCATTACAAAATCACCCATGGAAATTTCTTCGTCCACAAGTTTGGCATATACCCGTTCATCAATACCCTCGTACCGGCCGCAGATAAAAATCAGACCGCCCGGCAGCTCAGATAGTTCACAGGCCTTAACCTGGGAGAACTGCTCTCCCTGGGGACTCATGAGGATCACTCTGGCATCTGGTGCGCTTTTTTTTGCGGCTTCAACAGCAGCTTCAAGGGGCGCAGGCGTCATAACCATGCCGCTTCCCCCGCCATAGGGCCTGTCATCCACGCTATTGTGCTTGTCCGTGGAAAAGTCCCGGATATTAATGGCTTTTCCCTGTATCACTCCAGAGTCAATGGCTCTGCCAATGATGCCGTTGGAGAAAAAAGCGTCCAAAAATTCAGGAAACAGGGTCAGTACGGTAAATTCCATAGTCCTTAAGCCTAATCCAGAATAAACCCTTGGGGCAGGGCGGTTGTTACCTGACCTGCTTCCATGTCCACGTCATCTATAAAATGACCGTTCATGGGAATCAGAATCTCAGGTTTGTCCGGCACGTCCTTGTCCGTGACCACCAGGATATCATCCGCACCCGTTGGAAAAATACGGTCAATGGTTCCTAACCGTCCCAGATCCCGGTCCGTAACCTCAAGACCGATTAAATCCTGCCAGTACCAGGTATCCTCTTCAAGATCCGGAAGCTGATCCTTGTCCATGAGTAGCTCTTTTCCCACCAAAGCTTGCGCCAGTTCCCGGGTATCTACCGCTTCCAGGGTAAGACGTACTCCCTTTTTCAGAGGCGAGGTCTTGGTAATGGTGTAGAACTTGCCAACTGTAGCAGGACTTGCACCTTCATCCCTGACCTGGACCTTGCGGCCCGTTTTAAAGGTTTCCGGAGAGTCTGCAAAAGACCAGATCTTCAGGTTCCCGGCAAGTCCGTGAACCCCGGTGATTTTGCCGATTGTAAGCCAGGTGGTATTGTCCATGAACTACTCGATGATCTCCAGAACCGTCCGCTTTTTCAACTTTGTTGAGGCAGCACTTAAAATGGTTCTCATGGCCCGGGCTGATCTGCCCTGTTTTCCGATTACCTTACCTAAGTCATCTTTTGCCACCTTGAGTTCAAGTACGGAAGTTTGATCACCCACAACTTCAGATACCTGAACATCATCAGGACAGTCTACCAGTGCTTTTGCAATATACTCTATCAGCTCTTTCATAAAAACAATTCCTTGTAACTTAAGGATTCGGGTCGGACAACTTGCCGTTTTTAGGCGGAAGCGCCGGTTACACCCTGTTTCTTCAAGATGCTTTTTACTGTAGTGGTAGGGATTGCACCTTCACCCAGCCAGTAGTTGACGCGGTCTTCTTTCAGGGTGATCACTGCGGGATC
>PIVQ01000859.1 GCA_003354055.1 Desulfobacteraceae bacterium
CAAGCACCAAAAATGGCTAAATTATTTGAAAATATTACAGAACTAGATAAAAGAGACCAGAAAACTCATGGTAAAAAGTTTAAACATATTATTTATGTTAATAATAATGGTGTTCATGGGACAAAAATGGTTATTAGTGCTATGATTTCAAAAGGTTTTAACTTTATCATGAATCATGTAACTAATCAAGTTATGTGGAGAGGAAGACAAATTGACAGAACTACATTATCAATGCCTAATACTTTTCCAACAGGTAATATGAATTTCTCAGCATTAACAACTGGAAGTTTTTATAATGGTAACATTAATAAAGCATTAATTAGTTCAATTCAAGGTAAATTCAATCAACGACCTAATAATATACAAGGTAAAAATATTAGATTTTTAATATTTGATAAGAACTTCAAAGAAGGTATTGATTTATATGATGTAAAATACTTACATGTATTAGACCCATACTTATTTGATACTGAAAAAGTTCAATTATATGGAAGAGCCTTAAGAACATGTGGGCAAAAAGGGCTAAGATTTGTTCCTAATAAAGGATGGCAATTGAAAGTATTATTATATAATAGTACTATAAAAGATGAAAATGTTGAAAAACAAATATTAAAACAAAGAATGAAAGCAATGAAAATAAATGAAAAATCAATAAAAGCAAGAAAAATCATGAGTAGTGCTATCAAAAATACAGCAATTGATGCGTTATTAATGAAAAAATAATTTAAATAATCTAAAGCATCCAGATAATTTTTAATTAAAATTGATTAATATTATATTTATAAACAAGATATTCATATTCTTTAAAACTTATTCAAATCTTTATTGATATTTAAAAAACCTTTTTAAAAACTTTAAAATTTATTTGTTTATTACTTTTAAGTTAAAGTAATATATAAACAAACAATGGGAATCCCAGGAATCTTTAGAAAATTAATGGAACAGTATCCAAATATGGAGGATGCTTTAAGAGTATTAGCAAATGATGATAAAATCTTTCTTTATATTGATTATAATGGAATGATACATCCATGTGTAGCAAAAGTCATTGATAAACATTTAAAAAGTAAAAAAGTTGATAGACAACAAATTGAAACAGAAATATTTGTTGAATTAAAAAGACACACATTAGAAATTATTGAAAAAATTAAACCAAGTTTTGTTATGATTTCCGTTGATGGTGTAGCACCAAGAGCAAAAATGGAACAACAAAGAACAAGAAGATACAAAAGTATCGTTGAAAAGAAAGACAGAAGACATATTTTTGATACAAATGCTATTAGTCCAGGAACTCCTTTTATGTTAAAATTAACAGAAGAAATGAATGACTTTATTAATAAAGAATTAAAAACAAGAAAAATTAGAACATTATTTTTAGACCATTCAAAATCAGGAGAAGGAGAACATAAAATCATCCAATTTATTAAAGATTTCAAACATTCAGATAAAGTAACTCATATTATCTACGGTCTTGACGCAGATTTAATTATGCTTTCATTAACAACTGGATTAAATAACATCTACTTATTAAGAGAAAAACAATTATTTCAATTGAAAGCAGAAGACGCAAAGAAAACCTGGAATGATAAGGAAAAGAAAAACGATAATCAAGTTGAAGATAAAATGGAACAAGTATTTAGTTATGTATCAATTGGAAAATTTAGAACTTACTTTTGGAATGATGTTAATAAAGATTTCAAATATTCAGATTTAATCACACAAGAACAATTTTTTAGAGATTTTGTTTTTGTATGTTTTATGATTGGAAATGATTTTCTCCCACATTTAAAAGTTATCAATATCTATAATGATGGTGTTGATTTATTATTAGAAAAATACTTAGAACAATTAAAAATTACAAAAACAACATTATTAACAGATGATTTAAAAATCAATCAAGAAATGTTATTAGGTATGATGAAAGATTTAAATGATAATGAAGATATGTATGTTAATAAAAATAACAAAAGAGGAAAAGATAAAGTAATTCAATATTACAATAAAGGATGGAAAAATAGATATTATAGTTATTATTTCTATGGTCAATTTAATAGTGATAATGTAAA
The DNA here is from genome assembly GCA_003354055.1 of Desulfobacteraceae bacterium. The sequence continues at coordinate 2,067 of PIVQ01000859.1, forward strand.
AAATGTATGTAAAAATTACTGTGAAATATTAAAATGGACAACTGAATATTATTTTCAAAGAAGAACAAAAAATTGGTCTATGTATTATCACCATTCTTTCGCTCCTTGTTTCAGTGATTTATATATGTATTTACAAAATCATAACATTAATGATATTCAAATACCAGAAGATAAACCATATACTCCACATCAACAACTTTTAATAATATTGCCTCCACAATCATCACATTTAATTCCAAGAAAATATCATTATATAATGTTAGGAAAATATAAACAATATTATCCTCGTCATTTTGAAATTGATAGAGTTGATAAATTAATGAGATGGATGGCAGAACCAGTATTACCAGAAATGTGTGATAGAATGATATTAGACTTAGTTCAATAATTTTAATTTTTTAAAAACAATATTATATAATGGACTTATTTTTTGATTATATCCAAAAAATAAGTCAAAATTGATTTATCATTTTATATTAATTATTATTTAAATCTATAAACTACATGAACTCTTTACCATTAGAATTAGAAAATATTATTATTAATTATAAAGAACAAATTGAAACATTTGAAAAAATTGAAAATACAGATATTTTAATCAAGTGTGATTTTAGAAAAAGAGTTAGATTAATAAAATATAGTGAATTATATAAATTATTAAGAAATGGAAAAGATAATACTTGTTATGAATTCATCCCCAATAATAATAATGTGGTAAAACCATATATAGATTATGAATATATCGGTAATAATATTGAGGTGGTAAAAGAAAAAGTATTAACTGAATTATGTCTTATCTTTAAAACAGAAAGAGAGGAATGGGCTATATCAACAAATTCAAGAAATATGTG
>PIVQ01001716.1 GCA_003354055.1 Desulfobacteraceae bacterium
ACTTCATACCCATCCATCCCCGGCATCATGATATCGAGAAGGATAAGATCTGGTTTATGCTTTTTTGCAGCTACCAGTGCGCTTGTTCCATCTCTGGCAAATTTGAGATCGTAAATTCCCCCCAATATTTGTTGCAGTAATTTCAAATTGTTCGGCTCGTCGTCCACAACGAGAATCATGAACTTTTCATCCATTTCAATGCTCCTATGCTTTTTATTTTTTCTCATTGACCTTAATGATCGTATAAATTTGTTTTCCCAAGTCTTCGGGAGATAGATAAGAGAATTTGTTAAACGGTGTCGATGGTCATGTTAAATTGAGCCAAAAATGGTCATTAAAAACTGAGCCACTAGGGAATTGAACAGGGGGGACCGCAGGTTCACTCCCCCCTGTTCAATTTCCCGGGTAGATGCTTATATTGGTATTTTTATCCGGGAAAAAGTGGAGAGTTTATGAAAAAAAGGAGACCATTTTGGATATCATGGATCTGCACAGGTCTGGCTTGACCCAGAGGGCTATAGCCAGGAAGCTGGGTATCAGTCGCAACACAGTCAAAAAATATCTTGAAACCCCAGAGAGCTGCTTGAAAAATCCCAAGTCATATCATCGTACAAGCATCCTTGATCCCTTCCACACAGCGATCAAGGCCTGGCTTGACGAAGATGAATATTATACCGCCACTTGGATATACGACCGTCTTGTCAA
>PIVQ01000150.1 GCA_003354055.1 Desulfobacteraceae bacterium
CTGATCCGTCCACCTTTCAGCGGGCGTTCAAACGATGGACCGGTATAGCTCCCGGGCAATATAAAGAAGAGTTTCAGGGCACATCGAAGTACCCCCATCAATAGGATTACACGTTCACCTTGTCATCCCGAGAACCATATGTATAGTTTTCTATACACGTATAGGATCCTATGCCTTTCACACGTATTTAGCCCCTGCAGGGGCACGCCGGCGGCACCGACCATGAATGTGTAGAATTTTCTATTCGCAGGCAGCGATTTATCCAAAACTATGAAAAATATTTTTTTTGACCTTCCCGACCCTTTACATTAAGGGCTTTGCACGTCCGGCCACTTTGCTTCTCCGGAACCGGCATGGACTTTGCTCTAACTACATGCCGGGCAAACATAAACTTACAAACGTCACATCTGCATCAACCATCAGACTATGTATATCAATGTCTGCACAAATGGTGTGCCCTTTGTTACGGCCCGCGGTCTTTTCAGGTAAACATATAGTTAAAGGAGACGAATATGGAGTCGTACAAATTGTTCATCAACGGAGAATTTGTGGATGCTGCAGACCAAAGGGATTTTATAAGTTATGACCCGGGGACGGAACAGCCCATTGCCCAGGTTGCCCAGGCAGGAGAGACAGATGCGGTAAGGGCCATTGAGGCGGCCCGGGAGGCCTTTGACCATGGAGAATGGCCGCGGCTGACTCCCAAGGAGCGGGCAGCAAGAGTGTATACATTTGCCGATCAAATAAGTATTTTAGGGGCGCGGCTTGCCGTCATAGAGGCCATGGACGCCGGCCAGGTAATCCGTCTGACCAAATTCTGGCCATCCAACGGATCGGGCTTGATGCGGAACCTGGCCCATCATGCAGCCAACCATTTCCCCTGGAAAGAAGAGATTCCATACTCAGGCAATGTGGCGGCACCGGGCCGGGACTATATCTTAAGAGAACCCGTAGGCGTCTGTGCCGGTATCATCCCGTGGAATTTCCCGGCAAGCATGGCGTTCTGGAAGATCTCTCATTCCATTATCATGGGCAATACCATTGTACTCAAGCCCGCCACTCAGACCCCCTTAAGCGCCCTGCTTATCGCTGAAGCCGCAAAAGCCGCAGGAATTCCCCCAGGTGTCATCAATGTGATTCCCGGCCAGGGGAGGGATATCGGAAAAGTTTTATGCACTCACCCCATGGTGGACAAGGTCTCTTTCACCGGCAGCACTCAAGTGGGCACACAGGTCATGAAAATGGCTGCGGATACTGTCAAAAAGGTCACCCTTGAGCTGGGTGGGAAATCCGCCAACATCATTCTGGATGATGCGGATATGGATGTGGCGGTGAACGGTGCGGTTTTCGGTACCTTCTTCCACCAGGGTCAGGTCTGCGAGTCAGGCACCCGGATCCTGGTATCCAAATCCCGGTATGATGAATTTGTGGAAAAGATGAAAATCCGTGCTGAAGGCTTGCGGGTGGGCTATCAGCTCATGCCAGACAGCCATATGGGCCCCCTGATCAGTGCCCAGCAACTTTCTACAGTGGAAGATTATGTCAGAATCGGCAAAGAAGAAGGGGCGGACCTGGTCTTTGGCGGCAACAGGACCCAGGCGGAAGGAATCAGCGGCGGCTTCTATTTCCAGCCCACCATTTTTGCCAATGTCGACAACAAGATGCGCATTGCACAGGAAGAGATATTCGGTCCTGTGGTCGCGGTGATTCCCTATGAAGATGAAGAGGAGGCCGTTGCCATTGCCAATGACTCCACTTACGGCCTTGCCGGCGGTGTATTTTCAGGCAGTAATAAACGGGCGGAAAATATTGCAAGACAAATTCGGACCGGCACCATGTGGGTCAACTCTTACCACGCCTTCGGTGATTTCTGCCCGTTCGGCGGATACAAACAGTCCGGATTTGGACGGGAAATGGGACCCTCGGGCCTGTCTGAATTTGTCCAGGTCAAGCGGGTTCATTTCAGCGCCTATGAGGCCCTTGGCAGCAACAATGCCATGGGGATTATCTCTGATGAGCGCAAAAACCCCTATGTTCAGTACAATTGCCCCACCAATATTATTTTCGGCAAGGGCAGCCTGCCGGCCATTTACAAGGAAGTGGGAAAACTTAACAGCTCAAGAGCCATGATCATCACCGACCCGGGTGTTCGCAAGCTAGGGCTGACCAAAATGGTGGAAGAGGCACTGGTGGAATACTGTGTGGGCGTCTTTGACGGGGTGGAACAGGACTCCTCACTGGATACCGTTGATGCAGCCACAAAACAGGCCCGTGAGCTGAACGCCGACTGTATTGTCAGTGTCGGCGGCGGCAGCGTTATTGACACGGCAAAGGCCGTATGCGTCACCCTGAAAAACGGCGGATCCGCCAATGATCATATTGCAATGCTGCGGCTCCAGGAACCCCAGACACCCCACATTGTCATCCCCACCACCTCGGGAACGGGCAGTGAAGTGACCAATGTGGCCGTGATTAAAAACAAGGCGGTGGGACGAAAGGTCTACCTTCTGGATCCCAGGATTGTTCCCAATACCGCCATCCTTGATCCCAGGTTCACAGTCGGACTTCCCCAGGGACTTACCGTGACCACAGCCATGGATGCCATGACTCATGCCATCGAGGCATTGACCTCCGTCCGGTCCCAACCCCTGTGCGACGGCCAGTCCCTCCAGGCCATCCGCCTGATCCGGGAAAACCTGCCAAAGGTGGTTAAAAACAACAACGATGAAACCGCCCGGGGCAATCTCCAGCTGGCAGCGACCATGGCCGGATGGGCATTCGGCATCGCCCAGGTAGGCCTGGTCCATGCCATGGCCCATACTGTTGGCGCCCTGCACAATGTCCCCCACGGGGCTGCCTGCGGCATAATCCTCCCTAAAGTCATGCGGTTCAATGCAGAAGAGGCAGCAGACAAACTGAGCATGGCTGCCCAGGCATTGGGCGTCAATATCACTGAACTCTCCCCCAAAGAGGCAGCTCTTGCCAGTGCGGATGCCATTGAGGAACTGTTGGCGCAAGTCGGCCACCCCATGGCCCTTAAGGATGTGGGTGTTCCTGAAGAAAACCTTGATAATTGCGCCATGCACGCCATAGGCGATGCGGCCGCAATTTTCAACGCCAGACCCATTACAAATCCCCAGGAAGTCGTCGATCTCTTTCACCAGGTGTATTAAACATCCGCTGTTCGGGTTGGCACAAAAGGTTTGCGGACACCGTTGCAGAATTATCGGGCACGGTGTCCCGACCTTCAAATTCCTATTGGATATCCAGGTGGTAAACCGATGGACAACCGGCGAGCAAACGGTTGTTAAATGAAAACCAAAGGAGAAAAGATGAAAAGATTAACGGCAATAATTGCGACACTTCTCTTGCTGACGGGCGCAGCTTCGGCTGCAGACTGGAACTTCTACGGATCCGCCCGTGTCTCCACATTCCACACTGACTTTGAAAAAGATCCTTTCAACAGTGGCGCAGATACAGATAATTATGAACAGAACCTCAACGGCAATGCCCGTATCGGTGCACGAGTAAAGGTCAGCGACAGCCTGTCGGGACGGTTTGAATACGGGGCATTGGGCGGTGATGCCAATATCCGTATTTTATGGGGGGAGTGGGATTTCGGCCCAGGCAAACTGGGGGTCGGCCAGCATTACACCCCCCTGCTGTTCGCTTATTCCAATCAGGTTTACAATATGCAGGGCTTTAACAAGGGCGACCTGAACATGAGTGCATTCGGCATGCTCTACGGTAACCGTAAGGCCATGGTCCGCCTTAAATTCGGCGGGTTTCAGATTGCAGCGGTTGAGCCCGTGGATACCTACAGTAACAAGGCATTCCTGGAGGCCAATTTAGGATATTCCACAGAGACCCGCATGCCCGCCATCCAGGCAAGATACAAATACGAACAGGACAACTGGCATCTCCAGGCAGCCGGCGGGTACTGCACATTTGATATTATCAACGGCACCCAGGAATATGCCGTGAATTCATGGGTAGCCGCAGTCGGCGGAAGAGTAAACGTCGGGCCGGCCTATTTCAAGGGCAATCTCTGGACAGGGGTCAATGCCGCAAACCTGAACGCCATTATGGTCAGCAACGACATTGCATCGGCACCCGGGGAACTGGATGGTGACGGACTGGGATATGCGGTTTTCAACGGCTCCGAAGTCATTGACAAAGATGCATTCGGCGCCTTGATCGTGGCCGGTTATGCCATCAACAAGGGCATTCATCTTGAAGCCGGATACGGGTATGTCAAAACAGAAGAGGATACGGCAGGGGCCGAAAAAGACGACATAGACACCTACTATATTCAATCCACCATTTTTCTGGCACCCGGTGTATTCCTAACACCTGAGATCGGCCGGTATAATATGAATCAGAATAATGCAGACGTAGTCTACTACGGTATCAAATGGCAGATTAACTTCTAACCCGCCTGCATGGGTTGAATCATTCACCACCACCTGGACATGGCCTGGTAATCCCCACGGATTACCGGGCCTTTCTCCGTTTACGGGATAGCGAGAGCGGCGAGAACAGCTGGATTATAAAACCCGTCCCCTTTCCCTGAGCCGGATAACATGCTATGCAGAATGCAAGGCTTGGTTAGGCGGAGTATCAACAACAAACCTCCCAGGTAGTTGGCGTGGCATTTCCAAAGACAGCTATCCATTGAGGCTGGTCGTTTTTGAACGGGTGATTTTAATTTGATGCCACGCCTTAATTGCGAGAAGTTGCGAACTTTTATGTCAACCTAGAAAAAGAGTTCTTTTACCATGGATGATACAGAAAACAGGCTGTCCCCGGATCTCCTATCGGCATTACTCAACAACCCCTACGAACACATTGTAGTCATTGACACAGACGGCATTGTCCAGTTTATGAGCAAAGCGTTTGAACGGGTTTACCCCGTTGTAACGGCAGATGCCATAGGTAAGCATCTAACCGAGGTGCTGCCTGAAAGCGAACTTGCCCAGGTCCTGGATACCGGACGGGCTCAGTTCGGGGACTATATCACCATAGGCGGGGAAAAAAGGATTACGGCCAGAATCCCGCTGACCAAAGACGGAACCCTCATCGGTGCTGCAGGTAAACTCATGTTTCCGGATCCCTCCAAGTTAAAACTGCTCTATGAAAAAATAGAATCCCTGGAATCAACCCTGGACCATTACAAAGACGAGCTGAGCCATATTTACGGTATAAGGTACTCCTTTGAAGAGATTATTGGTACCTCCCACATACTGAAGGAGGCCAAAGAACTGGCCCGACTGGCCGCAGACAACGAATCTCCTGTGATCATCACCGGAGAATCCGGCACCGGAAAAGAGCTGTTCTCCCAGGCCATCCACAGGGCCAGCAACCGGGGCAGGCAGAATTTTGTCAGGGTAAATTGCGCCGCCATTCCCAAGGACTTGTTTGAGGCCGAGATGTTCGGATACGAACCGGGGGCCTTTACCGGTGCCAGCCGAAAAGGGAAACCGGGAAAATTTGAAATCGCAGACAAGGGGACCATCTTCCTTGATGAAATCGGGGACATGCCCCTGAAAATGCAGATCAAACTCATGAGGGTTCTTCAGGAGAAAGAGGTGGAGCGGATCGGCGGCAACAAACCCCGCCGTATCAACTTCAGAATTATCAGCGCCACAAATCAGGACCTGGAAGAGGCAGTGGCTAAACAGGAATTCCGCCTGGATCTTTATTACAGACTCAACGTCATTAACATCAGGTTACCCTCCCTGCGGGAAATACCCCAGGATATCCCATTGATTTTTAACCATATCCTTGAGAAACTGCTTGAAGAGGATAAACGACCGGTCCCCGAAGTAACACCCGAAGCCATGGCCACCCTTCAGCGGTATACATGGCCGGGCAATGTCAGGGAGTTAAGAAACGTTGCTGAACGGGCCATGATCATACACCAGAATAACCGGATCAAACTTTCCGACCTGCCAATAGCTGTTCAGGAGGCCGTACCCGGTCCACCCCAAGCGTCTTATCTAACCACCTCTTTAAAAACCCTCATGGAGGACACCGAACGCAACGCCATTGCCCAGGCCCTGAAACAGACAGAGAACAACCGCCTCAAAGCCTCCCAGATTTTAGGCATTCACAGGACCGGTCTTTACCAGAAAATGAAGAAATATCAGATGGTTTAAGCCCTGTATAGAATCGTATACGTGAATACGATTCTATACAAACCCCCGTATGGGTTCCGTATCAAGGAGTTCCCCGCATTTCCCCCTAAACTGTAGTTGATTCTATTCGCTTTCCGCGATTCATTACCGCCAAAGACACAAATCAATAATACCCTTTAATTACGTATAGTTAAAAGCAATTAATCCACTTTCCCAACCTGCGGCATGGTTGTTGCTCTTCTTAGAAGGCATCTACGTTACAGGGCAACCCGGGGTATCATAACCCAAACGGCCCCTAAGCAGTTGTCCCTACTGCACTGAATTGACCAAGAAACATGAAGGAGGAACAATGGCACAAATTATTTCGGATAGACGTGATATCGATTTCAATCTCTATGAAATGTTCGATATCGAGGAGCTGACCCAATTTGCGGAATTCGAAGACTTTAATAAAAAAACCTTTGATATGATCATCAACGAGGCCAGAAAACTGGCCATCAAAGAGTTGCTGCCCACCTATGAAGACGGGGATAAAATCGGTGTGACCTACAATGGTGACGGTACCGTATCAACTCCGAAAAGCTTTAAAAAAGCCTATAAACTCTACGTTGAAAATGAATGGACCGCACCCATCGCCTCACAGGAATGGGGGGGACAGGGACTGCCTGCCATGATCTCGGGGGCAGCCAAAGAGTATTTCGTCGGTGCCAACTGGCCCATCCTGGCATACGGATCCATGGGTGCAGGTACCGGCGGCATGATTGAAAACTTCGGCACCCAGGAGCAAAAAGAGACCTATCTTAAAAACCTGTACTCAGGCAAATGGGGCGGCACCATGCTGCTCACCGAATCGGATGCAGGCTCGGAACTGGGACGGCTTACCACCTCAGCCGTGAAGAACGACGACGGCACGTACACCCTCACCGGCAACAAGATATTTATCACCTGCGGAGAACACGACCTGGTCGATCAGATTGTCCATCCGGTTCTTGCCCGGGTTGAGGGAGCACCAGAAGGCACCAAGGGTATCTCCATCTTTATCGTTCCCAAATATATGATCAACGAAGACGGCAGCCTTGGTGAGCGCAACGACATCTTCTGCACCAGCTGCGAGCACAAGCACGGTATCCACGGAAGTGCCACCTGCACCATGTCCTTAGGATCCAAGGACAATTGCACAGGCTATCTGCTGGGTGAAGAGAACAAAGGCATGAAGATCATGTTCAAAATGATGAACGGGGCCAGAATGGGTACGGCACTCCAGGCCCAGGGCTATGCATCCACCTGCTATCTTTATGCCCTGAACTATGCCAGGGAACGAATCCAGGGCAAAGACCTTACAGACTTTTCAGGCCCGTCCGTCCCCATTATTCAGCATCCCGACGTCCGGCGGAACCTTTTGACCATGAAAACCTATGTCGATGGAATGCGGAGCCTGATCTACTATCTGTTTAAAAATATCGACCTTGCAAAGGCCAGCACGGACGAGGCCCAGAAGACCCAGGCCGCAAATATGGTGGAACTTTTGACCCCCATCGTCAAGGGCTATTGCTCTGAAGTCGGGTACGATGTCTGCGTACAGGCCATGCAGGTATACGGCGGAGCAGGATACTGCCAGGACTATCCCGTGGAAGCACTGACCCGGGACTGCAAGATTGTTTCCATTTATGAAGGAACCACCGGTATCCAGTCCATGGACCTTCTGGCCAGAAAGGTACCCATGGAAAACGGAGACATTTTCAAGGCCTATATCGGAGAAATGAAGAGAACCGTTTCCAAGGCAAAGGAAATAGAGGGACTTACACCCCTTGCCAATCAGCTGGATACATCCGTGGACAACCTTGCCGCCATCACGAAAAAAATATTCGGCACCATTCTCTCTCCCGAGATCAAAACCGGATTTGCCCACTCAGTCCCCTTTCTCCACATCATGGGGGATGTGACCCTGGGATGGATGCTTCTCTGGCGGGCGGTTGTGGCCAGTGAGAAACTGGATAAGGCCAAGAAAAAGGACAAGATATTTTATGAGGGACAGATCAAAACAGCCCAGTTTTTTATCACATCCATGCTGCCGGTCACCCAGGGCAAGATCAATTCTGTAGACGCCATGTGCAACGCAGCCGTGACCATGGATGATGCTGCCTTTGGCGGACTTTAATTGCAAATTCTAATGACAGGGCACCTTTCTAAGGTGCCCTGATGATTCACTATTGACTGGAGATAATCATGACAAGAAAAATCAGAAAGGCGGCGGTGATAGGATCCGGCGTCATGGGCAGCGGGATTGCCGCCCTTTTGGCCAGCGCAGGAATTAAGACAACACTTTTGGATATCCTACCCTTTGACCTGAAAGAAGAGGAAAAAAACAATCCTGAGGCACGAAACAGAATCGTCCAGCAGGGATTTAACAACCTGCTCATGGCAAGACCTGCCGCACTGATGTCGGCAGCCGATGCAAAACTGATCAGCATCGGCAACCTGGAAGACAACTTTGACGAGCTTTCCGACTGCGACTGGATTGTTGAGGTGGTTGTGGAAAACCTGGAAGTCAAACAGGATCTTTTAAAACGGATCCAGAAGATCAGAAAAAAAGATGCCATCGTATCCTCCAACACCTCTGGTATCCCTCTGGAAAAGATGAGCCAGGGGCTTACGCCTGAATTCAAGGAACATTTCCTGGGCACCCATTTTTTTAACCCGGTAAGGTATATGCACCTGCTGGAATTGATCCCGGGTAAAGAGACACTTAAAGAGGTGCTGGATTTCATGGCGGACTTCGGCTCACGGCTCCTTGGCAAAGGCATTGTCTGGGCCAAAGACACCCCGAACTTTATCGGAAACCGCATCGGAATCTTCAACTCCCTGAACAACATCCATACCATGCTGGAACAGGGCCTGACCATTCCCGAAGTGGATTCTCTCATGGGACCGGCCCTGGGCCGGGCCAAAACAGCCCAGTTTCGAACCGGTGATCTCGTGGGAATAGATATCATCTACCATGTAGCGGATAACACCTATAACCTGCTGCCCGACGACAGCGAGCAGGAACGGTTCAAGGCCCCGAAATTTTTAGAAGCCATGGTGGAAAAAAAATGGCTGGGAAACAAAACCGGGGGCGGATTCTATAAGAAAACAACAGATGAAAACGGAAAACGGGTCATAAAGGTCATCAACCCCGACACCCTTGAGTATGAATCCTTTGACACACCGGAATTTGACTGCCTGAAGCAAGCGGCCAAGGCCAAAACCTTTGAAGACAAGGTACAGGCGATGATCTTCGGGGAAGACAAGGGATCGGCCTATGTGTGGAAATGCCTGTCCAGGACCTGGATCTATGCGGCCAACCGAATCCCGGAAATCTCAGATACCATTCCCGAGATAGACAATGCGGTGCGCTGGGGATTTAACGCGGCCAAAGGCCCCTTTGAAATGTGGGATGCCGCCGGTGTTGAAAACGTTGTAGAGCGAATGATTTCAGACGGCTTGCGTGTGCCGGACACTGTCATGACCATGCTGGAAAAGGGATGCAAGTCCTTTTACAAGACCGACAACGGCAAAGAGTTTGTCTACGACTTTTCACGCCAGGATTATGTGGAAAAAAACAAACCAGCCAACGAACTGAACCTGAACCTGCTGAAAGACAGCGGGAACCTTATAAAATCATGCGACTCCGCCTCCCTCATCGACCTTGGAGACGGTGTGTTCTGCTGTGAATTCCACACCAAGATGAACGCCCTTGATGCAGACATAAAATTTTTCCTTGATGAGTGCCTGGATTATGTAGATGAAAACGGTGTGGGACTTGTCATCGGAAACCAGGCGGACAAAGCCTTTTCAGCCGGCGCAGACCTTAAAGCCATGGCGGAACGGGTTAAGACAGGCAGTTTTGATGAAATTTCAAAGGGTATTGAAAGCTTCCAGAACGTCATCCAAAAGGAAAAATATTCAGCCTTCCCGGTTGTGGCAGCCCCATTCGGCCTGACCCTGGGCGGCGGCTGTGAAGTCTGCCTGGGCGCGGACCGCATGGTGGCCCATGCGGAACTGTATATGGGTCTGGTTGAGGTCGGGGTCGGCCTTTTACCTGCCGGAGCAGGCTGTCTGAATCTGTGGAAAAGAATGTCCGAAAGATTAGCCCCGCCCATTATGGGTGCGGATCTTATGGGCGCCTTCATGCCCGCCTTCACGGCCATTGCCACGGCCAAGGTATCCACCTCGGCAGCCGAAGCCAGGGCCAACGGATTTCTCACCGCCACCGACCGCATTGTCTTTAACCGGGACAGCCTCATTGCAGAGGCAAAAAAAGAGGTGCTGCGCATGGTCGAAGACGGGTACGCCCCTCCAGTGAAAAACGACACAGTTGTATTGGGTGATGCAGCCCAGGGACCCGTGGCGGCCTATATGCTTAACATGAGCAAGGGAGGATTTGTCAGTGAATATGATGCCTTCCTGACCAAGCGGATCGCCCGGGTGATCAGCGGCGGCGAGGTGGGAACCTCCACCCCTATAGACGAAGATGTGATACTGACCCTGGAAAGAGAGACCTTTGTTGAAAACCTGCAGCAGGAAAAAACGCAAGATCGGATCGCCCATCTGCTGAAAACAGGCAAACCCCTTCGGAACTAATGGAGAAAATATAATGAGAGACGCATATATTGTAACGTCCGTAAGAACCCCCGGATGCAAACAGGGGAAAGGTGCATTCAGACAGACCCGCCCCGAAGACTTAGGGTCCTTTATTCTGAACGCCGCGGTTGAACAGACCCAAAACCTTGACCCCGGCACCATAGACGATGTCATGGTGGGCTGTTCCTTTCCTGAGGCGGAACAGGGAATGAACATAGGTCGGATCATCGCCAAAAAAGCGGGCCTGCCGGATTCGGTGTCCGGTGCCACGGTAAACCGGTTCTGTTCTTCCGGTCTGGAAGCCATTGCCCAGGCTTCGCTGCGGGTAATGTCCGGATGGTCCGAGGTGACGGTTGGCGGGGGAGTGGAGTCCATGAGCGTCGTTCCCATGGGTGGCAACAAAAAAAGGCCGGATCCCGGGATCTGCAACTCATCCCATATCGACCTTTACATGTCCATGGGCATTACGGCTGAAAATGTGGCCAGACGCTACGACATCAGCCGGGAAGACCAGGATGCCTTTGCATACAGCTCCCATACAAAGGCTGCCAAAGCCCAGAAGGAGAATCTGTTTACCGAGATCGTTCCCACCCCTGCCACCACCTATGTAAAGACCAAAAACGGCACCTATGCCAAAGAGAGCCTGATCCAGGCGCTGGATGACGGGGTCAGGCACACCACCACCATGGAAGGTCTTGCCAAGCTGAGACCGGCCTTTACAGCCAATGGTTCGGTAACTGCGGGCAACTCCTCCCAGACCACGGACGGGGCGGCCATGACCGTTATTGCCAGTGAATCTGCCGTTCAAAACATGGGACTCAAACCGCTGGCCAAGGTCAAGTGCTATACCACGGCCGGATGCAGGTCCGATGAAATGGGTGTAGGTCCTGTATATGCCATCCCAAAACTCCTGAAACTTGCAGGATTATCTATAGATGACATCGGCCTGTTTGAACTGAATGAAGCCTTTGCCTCACAGGCCCTCTACTCAGCCAGGGAACTTTCCATCGACCTTGAACGCGTCAACGTCAACGGCGGTGCCATTGCCCTTGGGCACCCCCTGGGATGCTCCGGAGCAAAACTCTGCGCCACCCTTATCGCCAACATGCGGCGGCTGGGGGTGAAGTACGGCGTAGAATCCATGTGTATCGGAGGCGGCATGGGAGCTGCCGCATTGTTCGAACTATGTGACGATTAATCGCCCCCTGATACTGTTGCCGGTCCCTGCGGCCGGCAGCAGTATCCTGTTTAGCGCGCAACCAATGAGAGGGTATAAAGGGAGGACATATGAATCTTGTTGAACTGGCCAACCAAAGTGTTGACACCTTCGGCAACATCACCAAACTGATCTTCAAAGATACATCCTATTCAAACCTGGACCTGATATCC
>PIVQ01001717.1 GCA_003354055.1 Desulfobacteraceae bacterium
TCAACTTCCTCTAACTCTTCATCTTCATCCAGCTCGATCTCTTCAATATCTTCGTCCTCATCGAGTTCGATTTCCTCAATATCCTCATCCTCGTCGAGTTCAATCTCTTCGATGTCTTCATCTTCATCCAGCTCGATCTCTTCTATCTCTTCATCCTCATCGAGTTCGATTTCCTCAATATCCTCATCCTCGTCGAGTTCAATCTCTTCGATGTCTTCGTCTTCATCCAGCTCGATCTCTTCAATCTCTTCGTCCTCATCGAGTTCGATTTCCTCAATATCCTCATCCTCGTCGAGTTCAATCTCTTCGATGTCTTCATCTTCATCCAGCTCAATCTCTTCTACCTCTTCGTCCTCATCTATTTCGACCTCTTCAAGCTCGTCCTCGTCTTCACCATCTCCCTCACCTTCGAGGATATGACCGCCCAGTTTACTTAAGACTTTTTTGATTTCACTGATGATGTCGACGGATTCATCCTGAGTTGCCGAGATATCAACGTCTTCAAGGAAATCGGTAACTGCCTTTAAGATATCCGTAGCCTTTGCCAGATTGATATCTCCGGTCTTGACAGCATCTGTAAAAGAGTGGAGCAGGTTGTTCTTTGCCTCTTCCGTCATATCGAAGATGTTGGCATCGGCAATAACAATGTTTTCAGGATTGAGTTCTTTTTTGACCAGTTTTTTTAAGTCTGAGTTGATTGAGGA